>JAUPTP010000353.1 GCA_030918015.1 Pseudomonadota bacterium | reverse complement strand
GTTCCAGATCCATCGCCACGTTCAGCGCCACGCCGTGGTAGGTGCAATGGTTGCTGACCTTGATGCCCAGCGCCGAGATCTTGCCCAGGCCGCGGAACGGATCGCGCGGATCGGCCGGGCCGGTCAGCGCGCCGTGCGCGAACGGATCGTCCAGCCGCACATAGATGCCGGGCGCACCGGCGACGCGGTGGCCGGTCACGCCGAACTCGCCCAGCGTGCGGATCGCCGCCTCCTCGACGCGGTAGACGTATTCCTTGACGAAGATGCCCAGCCGGCGCAGGTCGATCAGCGGATAGGCCACCACCTGGCCGGGGCCGTGGAAGGTGACCTGGCCGCCGCGGTTGGTCGCCACCACCGGGATGCTGCCTGCGCCCAGCACATGCTCGGGCCGCCCGGCCACGCCCTGCGTGAAGACCGGCGGGTGCTCGCACAGCCAGAGCTCGTCGGGCGTGTCGGGGGTGCGCGTCTCGGTGAACTCGCGCATCGCGGCGAAGGTCGGGCCATGCTCGACCCGCCCGAGGACCCGCAGCAGCGGGCCGGAAGCTTCGGCGGCAGTCATGGGCCCGATTGTCCCACCGCCACGCGGCCTGGCGCGGCCGCCCGGGGCGACTCAGGCCAGCAGCGGGATGTCGACGCGGTTGATCGCGCTGCCCAGCCGGTGGAAGGCCCGCGAGCGCAGGGCCTGCGCGTCGCTGGCATCGCCCACCTGCTCGAGCACATCGGCTGCGCGCAGCAGCATCGTGCACAGCAGGCCCAGGTCGGGGCTGCGCTCGACGCGGCGCGCCAGATCGAAGGCCGTGTCGCGCACCTGCTCCATGGCCAGACGGGCCGCCGCGGGCCGATCGCGCAGCGTCCACAGCCCCAGCAACCGGGCCATCGCCTCCAGGAGATCGGCCAGGACCGGCAGGCCCTCGGGATCGCCCTCCGAGACGCTGACCGAGCGCTGCGTGCGCGCCAGCAGCCACTGGGCGTGCTCGAGCGATTCCTCGTCGTCATCGCGCACCGAGTCGACCATCGCACTGCGCGCGGCCGCGAGCAGCAGCCGCGCCATCTCCAGATGATCGCGCTGCTGTCGCGCCCGGTCCAGGCTCTGGATCCAGCCGTCGTGACGCAGATCGGACCGGAGTCCGGCCGAGACATTCTTGTCGTGCATGTTCATGGACATGGCCTTTTTTCCCCTGCATGTCGGCGACGCTGATGCCGGCCGCTCGACCCAGCCATCGTAGGCAGGCGACGCGCAAGAGGGCGCCCCCTGATTCGGGGCCCCCTTGGTACGGTGAGGGGCACTCGTGCAATGAAGCACGGCAGCCCGGCATCGCCCGCGGCGCACGGTCTTCAGAACGGCGTCGACCGGCCGATAAGCGCCCTCTTCCCTGTCCCTCAAGCCATCGCCTCGGCGACCCGCGACAGCAGCCCCGCGGCGCTCCAGACCAGCGCCCCGCGAATCAGCGCGGGATGCCGATCCGGCCGGCGGATCAGCGCCATCAGCAGCAGGGGCCAGAAGAAGGCGTCGAGCGCCTTCAGGTCGAGCCCGCAGCCGCTGGCCCCGCAGGCCAGCGCGATCGCGCAGATCAGGGCCTGCAGAGCGGTCAGCGGATCGGAGCGCAGGCGCCGGCGCAGGTCATCCAGACACGAAGACGCCACCCGCGCCGAGCCGGCCGGATCGCCCCCCACCGTCAGCGGCAGCAGCCAGGCCGACGCCTGCCGAGCCCCGCCCTTGGCCAGCACAGGCACCGACAGCCCCAGCACCCACAGCAGCATCGAGAGGGTTTCGGGATGCCCCCACAAGGCCGCACCGAGCTGAAAGACCGAGACGAAGAAGGACGACGTCAGCAGGACGGCCGGCTGCCAGGCCAGGCCCAGACGCAAGGCCAGCTGCAGCATCAGCAGCGTCGAGACCCAGTGCATCACCAGGCCCGCGGCACGCATGCCCTCGAGCGACAGGCCCAGGCCCCCGACCAGCGCATAGAAGAGCGGCCCGTAATGCGTGGGCAGCTCCGTCAGGAAGGTGCGCCACGGCACGGTCCGGTACGACTGCAGGGCCACGCTGTGCAGGCGCTCGAACGCCCCCTGGACCCCCGGCCCCGGGCTGAAGGACAGCGCCAGCGCCATCCATCCCAGCACGACGAAGGCCAGCACGAGCAGCGCGATCAGATCCCAGGGGGGCTGAGCCTCCAGATCGGTCTCGGTCGTGTCCGCGGCCACAGTGTCTGCCCATCACATCCAGTTACATTGATCCTCAGAATGCCCCAAGATTGTGTCAACAAATTTGCAAACTTGTTCACGCTTGCATCGGATTTCAGGGTAAATCCGATGCCATGCGGCGGCGCACCAGCAGGCGCCAGCCCAGCAGCAGCGCCAGCACCAGCGCCTCGGGCGCGATCTCGGCCAGCCGGCCCTTCGAGGCCCGCATCCAGGCCAGATGCAGCAGCCCGAGCGGCGCGATCAGGTAGACCAGCCGGTGCAGCCGCTGCCAGCGCCGGCCGCCGAGCGCCCGCATCGCGCGATCGGTCGAGGTCAGCGCCAGCGGCAGCAGCAGCACGACGGCCAGGAAGCCGATCAGCGCGAACGGCCGCTTGCCCAGATCCTTGGCGATCGCCGCCGGATCCAGGCTCATGTCCAGCCAGGCATAGGCCAGCGCATGCAGCAGCGCATAGGCGAAGGCCCACAGCCCGACGGTGCGGCGCCAGCGCATCGGGCCGTTCAGGCCGGACAGGCGCCGCAGCGGCGTCAGCGCCAGGCCGGCCAGCAGCAGGTTCAGGGTCCAGTCGCCGGTGCCGCGCAGCAGCGTCTCGGCCGGATTGACGCCCAGGCCGCCGGCCCAGCCGGTGCTGCCGCGCACGACCCAGCCCAGCAGCGGCAGCAGGCACAGCAGCCAGACGGCCCGCCTGGCGCCCGGCCGGCGCAGCACCGCGTCGAGGCGGGCGAGCGCAGGCGCGGTCATCAGAAGAACTTCTTCAGGTCCATGCCCGCGTACAGCGAGGCCACCTGGGCGCCATAGCCGTTGAAGGGCAGCGTCGGGCGCTTGCGCGCGAACAGGCCGTCCTCGCCGATGCGCCGCTCGGTGGCCTGGCTCCAGCGCGGGTGGTCGACCTCCGGGTTGACGTTGGAATAGAAGCCGTATTCCTGCGGTGCCGAGCGGTTCCAGGCGGTCAGCGGCTGGCGCTCGGTGAAGCGGATGCGCACGATCGACTTGGCGCTCTTGAAGCCGTATTTCCACGGCACCACCAGCCGCACCGGCGCGCCGTTCTGGTTCGGCAGCACCTCGCCGTAGAGGCCGAAGGCCAGCAGCGTCAGCGGATGCATCGCCTCGTCCAGGCGCAGGCCCTCGACATAGGGCCAGTCGAGCACCCGCGACGCCACGCCGGGCATCTGCTTCGGATCGGCCAGCGTGTGGAATTCGACGTACCGGGCGTTGCCGGTCGGCTCGACGCGGCGGATCAGCTCGGCCAGCGACCAGCCGACCCACGGGATCACCATCGACCAGCCCTCGACGCAGCGCAGCCGGTAGATGCGCTCCTCCATCGGCGCCAGGCGCAGCAGCGCGTCCAGATCCAGCGTCTGCGGCCGCTTCACCTCGCCGTCGACGACGACGCTCCACGGCCGGGTCTGCAGCCGCCTGGCCAGCCGCGCCGGATCGGCCTTGTCGGTGCCGAACTCGTAGAAGTTGTTGTAGGCGGTGAGGTCGGCGTAGGCGGTCGAGCGCTCCATCGTCGTGGCGCCGGCCACCGCGCTGCGCGCGCCCGGCAGCGCGGCCAGCCGCCCCG
>JAUPTP010000352.1 GCA_030918015.1 Pseudomonadota bacterium | reverse complement strand
GGCTGATGTCGCTCGCGTAGGCTTTTCTCTTCGGCATCCCGGCATTTTCAGCGCAGTCGGGATCGTGAACACGCTCTTACAGATTCCTGCTCCAGACCGATGCGATCCTGACCTTTCGAGGTCCGTATAGTGCGATTTCTCCGATCAGGCTCTGACAATCGGGCCGCCATGAAACCGCTCTACGAACATGTGCCTCGCGAGGGCGCCCGAGCCTGCACGCTGCTGTGGCGTGAACTGCAAGAAATTCCCTTCGTCTGGCACTACCATCCGGAATTCGAGCTGACGCTGACGCTCAATGCCCGAGGTCAGCGCTACATCGGTGCTGACCTGTCATGTTTCGAACCGGGTGACTTGGTGTTGATCGGCCCTGATCAGCCTCATACCTGGTCCGCACGCGAGCGCCCCCATACTGACCAGCCGATTCAGGTGGCGGTGACTTGGTTCACCCAGGACTGGATCGACCGGCTGGTCGAGGCCATGCCCGAGCTGGCCCGGCTGGGCGAACTGGCCCGTCGCTCAGGGGGCGCACTGCAGTTTTCCCCCCAGGGCGCGGCCTCGGTCGCGTCTGAGTTGCTCGCGCTGCAGCGGTGTGAGCCAGCCGAGAGGGTTCCACTGCTGATCGGGGTGCTGCTGCGCTTGGCGCGTGATGAGGCCGCGCACCCGCTGAGCCGCACGCTGGTGCAGCCTGGCAGCGATTTCGCCCGGCAACGATTGATGCGGGTCCTCGATCAGTTGCATGCACAGTGGCAGGACCCACCCGCGATGACCGCCCTTGCCGAGACTGCGGCCCTGTCGGTCGGTGCGCTGCATCGTCTCTTCCGACGTCATGTCGGCTGCACCGTGGGGCAGTACGTCACCCGGCTGCGCATGAGTCAAGCCTGCCAGCATCTGATCGATTCGGACCGACCGATTCGTCTGATCGCAGCCGAAGTCGGCTATGCCAGCCTGGCGCAGTTCAACCTGAAGTTTCGAGCTCAGCATGGCTGCACGCCGCGCGAGCTGCGTCAGCGCTGGCGCTCGCGACCTGATGTGCAAGACTGACGTCAGTCCGTTGCTTGCAGCTGCTGCACCAGCCAGTCGGCGAAGGCGGCGCACTCCCAGCGTTGCATCGCGCCCGGCGACCAGCACAGGTGGTAGCCATGCGCCGAGGGCACCGACTGCGGCGACAGCCGCACCAGCCGGCCCGACTCCAGCCAGGACGCGCCGATGCGCAGCCGCAGCAGCACCACGCCGAAGCCGCTGGCCGCGGCGTCGTAGGCCAGGCCGATGTCGTTGAACTGCGAGCCCTCCTGCGGCTCGGCCAGATCGACGCCGCAGTGCCGGAACCACGGTCCCCAGGGCTCCAGCGGCGTGCGGATCAGCCGGGTCTGCGCCAGCGTCTCGCGGGTGTCGAAGCCCTGGAAGGGGCCGAACTCGTTGAGGAAGCCGGGGCTGCAGGCTGGCGCCAGATCGTCGGCCTGCAGCAGGCGGTGCTCGCAGTCGCTGTAGCTGCCGGGGCCGTAGCGCACCTCCAGGTCGGCGGCCTCGGCCTTGACATCGAGCAGCGGGATCGAGACCTGCAGCACCAGGTCGATGTCGGGGAAGGCGGTGCGGAACAGCTCCAGCCGCGGCATCAGCAGCTGGCGGCAGAAGGTCGGCGGCGCGGCCACCCGCACCCGCAGCCGCGGGCGCTGGGTCTCGGGGCCGGTCATCTGCTGCAGCGAGGCCAGCCCGGCGCGCACATGGCCCAGGCAGGCGGCGCCGTCGGCCGTCAGCGTGAAGTCGCCGCGGGCGAAGAGCTTCATGCCCAGGTGATCTTCGAGCTGGCGGATGCGGTGGCTCACTGCGCTCACGGTCACGCACAGCTCCTCGGCCACGCGGCTGGCACTGCGCAGCCGCGCCAGCGCCTCGAAGGTGACCAGGCACTGGATCGGCGGGATGCGCGGGGGCAGGCGGGGCGAGGTCATCGGACGGTCTCCGGGACGGACGGGCGCGCGAACAGCGCCTGGACCTGCGCCCGCAGCCAGACATGGGCGGCGTCCCTGTGCGCGTAGCGGTGCCAGAACTGGCACACGGGAATGACCGGCGAGCTCACCGGCGCCTCGACCAGCTGCACCGCCGCATAGCGCCGGCACAGCTCGGCCAGATCGCGCGGCACGGTGGCCACCAGGTCGCTGCTGTCGACGATCGGCATCAGGCTCATGAAGTGCGAAAGCTCCAGCACCACCCGCCGCGCCACGCCGAGCTGCTGCAGGTGCTGCTCGAAGACATGCTCGCGGCCGTCCGGATGCACCACCACATGCGGGCAGGCCAGGAAGTCGTCCAGCGACAAGGTCCCCTGGCGCACCGCCGGATGGCCCTGGCGCAGCAGGCAGATGTGGCGGTTCTCGAAGAGCTGCTGGCGGAAGAAGCCCGCGCCGTCGAGGTCCGGAAAGTAGCCGATGGCCAGATCGGCCCCGCCGCCGGCGAGCGCCTCGGCCGCGGCCAGGCGCGGCCGCGAGACCACCTTGAGCCGCACCCGCGGCGCGGTGCGCGACAGGTGCGCCATCAGCGGCGGCACGAAGATCATCTCGCCGATGTCGGGCGTGATCAGCGTGAAGACCCGCTCGCTGGTGGCGGCGTCGAAGCCGCCCGAGGGCAGGATCTCCGAGCGGATGGTGGCGGTCACCCGGCGCACCGGCTCGGACAGGGCCTGCGCGCGTGCGGTGGGCTGCATGCGCGTGCCCACCTTCACGAACAGCGGGTCGCCGAAGAGCGCACGCAGCCGCGCCAGCGCGGCGCTCATCGCCGGCTGGCTCAGGCCGATCGCCTCGCCGGCGCGGGTGACATGGCTGTGCGCGAGCAGCGCCTCGAAGGCCAGCAGCAGGTTCAGGTCGACGTCGCGGATGTCCATCGGGTCTCCGGGATGATCTCATCCATGGGGTGGATTATGACTATCCATCTCATGCTATGGATGGATGGCTTGGGTCTTCCTAGACTTGATTCCAGACAAGACCAAGATCAAGACAAGAGACCGAGGAGACATCCCGATGAACGCCCCCCTGACGCTGGCGCAGGCCAGCCTGATCCTGCAGGCCGCGCTGGCGGCCGCCCGCCAGGCCGCGCATCCGCCGATGGCGGTGGTGGTGCTCGACGAGGCCGGCCACCTGAAGGCCGCGGCGCGCGAGGACGGCGCCAGCATGCTGCGCACCGACATCGCCACCGGCAAGGCCTGGGCGGTGGTCGGCATGGGCGTCAGCAGCCGGGTCCTGGCCGAGCGCGCCCGCGGCAACCCGGCCTTCTTCCAGGCCCTGGCGTCCACCGCCCAGGGCCGCTTCCTGCCCCAGGCGGGCGCGGTGCCGATCCGCGCCGTCGACGGCCGCCTGCTCGGCGCGGTCGGCGCCTCCGGCAGCCACGGCGACGACGACGAGGCGATCTGCCTGGCGGGCGTGCTCGCCGCCGGCCTGCGGGCGGAGTGACGCGGCGCCGCCGGCGTCCACCTCGTTCCCTTTCGTTCCGCTTTTCTCCACCCTTTCACCGACAGGAGACCGCCGATGGCGTCCCCCTGGATTCGCGCGCTGCGCAGCGTCGCGCTGGATGTGCCCGACCTCGTCCGGGCCGAGGCCTTCTACACCGAGGTCTGGCGCCTGAGCGTCGCGGCCCGCACCGACGACGCGCTCTACCTGCGCGGCAGCGGCCCCGACCACCACCTGCTGTCGCTGCATGCCGCGCCGCGCCTGGCGGTGCGCCATGCCAGCCTGCGCGCCCGCTCGGCCGAGGCGCTCGAGGCCGTGGCGGCGGCGACGCAGG
>JAUPTP010000351.1 GCA_030918015.1 Pseudomonadota bacterium | reverse complement strand
CCCCTGCGCCAGCACCCAGCGCGCCAGCGAGAGCGCGTCGCCGTCGTCGATCGCGTCGTTCTCGAACAGCGGGCGGTGGTCGATGGCCTTGAAGACCGGATCGAACAGCGTCTTGACGTCGCCGAAGTCGACCGTCCAGCCCATCACCGCGTCCAGCGGCGCGTTCAGGTGCAGCCGCAGCGCCCAGGTGTGGCCGTGGATGCCGCGCAGCGGGCTGCCCTCGGGCGCGTGCTTGAGCCGGATCGCGCTGTCGAAGGTCATCTCCTTCCAGATGCGGTAGTTCTGGCCGTCGAAGTTGGCCCCGCACGAACCCGTCTCGTAGACCGTGACCCAGGACAGCTCGGGCAGCAGGGGCTTGAGCCGGTGCCACAGCCAGGCCGAGATCACCTCGCTGGTCGGGTTCTCCAGGCCCTCGATCTCGTTGAGGCACTGGTAGTTCAGCTCGAAGTGCAGCGGCGCCCAGATGTCGTCGATGCGGTCGTAGTCGAGGCCGTAGTCGCTCTCGCCGATGTCCTGGTCGGCATGCAGGATCACCTCGAAGCCGTGGCCATGCATGCGGCCGCACTTGTGGCCGGCGGGCACGTTGGGCAGGCGGTGCGCGGCCTGGAAGCGGTAGCGCCGCCACAGGTGGGCGTGGCCGGCGCGGTCGAGGTCGACGCCGGTGTGCGCGGTGCTCTGCACGCCGACCTGCTCGATGCCGGGCACGCCGAACTCGCCCTCGAGGCGGCGGCGGATCCAGCGCGCGATGTTCTCGTCGGTCGGCGCGCCCAGGCCCTCGACCTGGTTGAGCAGCGCGTAGTCGAGCGGCGCGCAGCAGGCCTCCATGCGGCGCTGCAGCTCGGCGACCTCGCCGCCAGCGAAGGGCGCCCAGCCCGCGGGCAGTTCGGCGCGCACCGCGGCGAAGAAGCTGTGGCCGTGCAGCCGGCGCGAGCGGTGGCCCTCGGGCAGCAGATCGACATGCAGCGCGGCCTCGAAGCTGGCCGAGGCGGAATGGAATGAGCGTGAGGACATGGGGCGGGACGGCTAGGCAGGGCGTGATTGTCGCCGTCCGGGCCGACCTTGGCGACAGGCGGGGCGCGCGGGCGCGGCTACACTTCGGCTTCGGTGTCGTTCCGTGGTCTGAACCTGCAAGAACAGGGCGGGCTCGCGTGCGGCACCTGCGTTCTCAGGGCGGGGTGGAAGTCCCCACCGGCGGTCAAGCCCGCGAGCGCCCGGCAGCCGTCTCGGCCGCCGGGGTCAGCAGATCCGGTGCGATTCCGGAGCCGACGGTCACAGTCCGGATGAAAGAGAACCGCGTTCGGTGCCTCCGCGTGACCGCGAGGGCGCCGGCGCGTTCCTGCGCCCTGATTCTGGCCTCCGTGTCCCGGGCCCCGAGCCCGTTTCGCTCACCATGAATCAGTCCACTGCTTCCCTCGCTTCTTCCGCCGCCACCGGCGTGCGCCGCGTCGCGGCCATCAGCGCCTCCTGGCACACCGACATCGTCCATCAGGCGCGCGACGCCTTCGTCGCCGAGCTGGGCCGCAGCGGCGTCGCCGCCGAGGCGGTCGAGCACTTCGACGTGCCCGGCGCCTTCGAGATCCCGCTGCTGGCGCGCCGCCTGGCCGAGTCCGGCCACTACGACGCCATCGTCGCCTTCGGCCTGGTGGTCGACGGCGGCGTCTACCGCCACGACTTCGTCGCCACCGCGGTGATCGACGGCCTGATGCGCGTGCAGCTCGACAGCGGCGTGCCGGTGCTCTCGGCGGTGCTGACCCCGCACCAGTTCCACGAGCACGCCACCCACCGCGAGTGGTTCACCGCGCATTTCGTCATCAAGGGCCAGGAGGCCGCGCGCGCCACGCTGCAGACGGTCGCGCTGCACCAGCGGGTGTCGACGCTGACGGCGCGCTGAGTCCGCAGGGCGCGGCGGCACGGCTCAGTCACGCCAGGCGTCCATCAGCGCCAGCCACCTCGCCCGCACCTTCTCCAGATTCGCCGCCTTCACATGCCCGAAGCCGCGGATCTCCAGCGGCAGCCGGGCGATCTCGACCGCGGTGTCCAGCCGCTCCTTCGAGAGCCGCGCCAGCAGCGCCTCGACGCTGGCGCGGTACTCCTGGATCAGCGCGCGTTCGGTGCGGCGCTCCTCGGTGCGGCCGAAGGGGTCGAAGGCGGTGCCGCGCAGGAACTTCAGCTTCGCCAGCCACGGCAGCGCGCGGTGCATCCACGGCCCGAAGGCCTGCTTGAGCGGTCGCCCCTGCGCGTCGGTGCGGCCCAGGATCGGCGGCGCGAAGTGGTGCACCAGCTTCACCTCGCCGTCGAACATCTCGCCGATCTGCGCGGCGAAGGCGGCATCGGCGTGCAGCCGCGCGACCTCGTACTCGTCCTTGTAGGCCATCAGCTTGAACAGGCCCTGCGCGACCGCCTCGGTCAGCCGGGTGCTGGAGAGCGGCGCCTCGGCCTCGCGCACCCGGGCGACGAAGGCGCGGTACTGCTCGGCATAGGCGGCGTTCTGGTAGGCCGAGAGGAACTCGGTGCGGCGGGCGATCGTCTCGTCGAGCGAGGGGCGGCGCACGATCCGGATCACCTGCTGCGCCGTGAACCGGCTGCGCACGCCCGACAGATCGTGCGCGCAGCGCCGGCCCCATTCGAAGGCGGCCTGGTTGGCCTCGACCTGCACGCCGTTGAGCGCCATCGCGCGCAGGATCGCGGCGCGGCCCAGCGGGATGCGGCCGTGCTGCCAGGCGTAGCCGAGCAGCAGCGGGTTGGCGTAGATCGAGTCGCCGAGCAGCTCGGTGGCGGCCTGCTCGGCGTCGAAGGCGCCCAGGCCTTGCGCGCCGACCGCCTGCGTCAGCGCGCTGTCGCAGCCGGCCTCGGGGAACTGCCAGTCGGGATTGCGCACCAGGCTGGCGGTCGGCGCGCCGTGGCGGTTCAGCGCCACCCAGGTGCGCCCGGGCTGCATCGTCGCCAGCGTCGGGCGCTGCGCCGCCACCAGCGGATCGCAGGCGATGACCAGATCGGCCTGCGCGGTGTCGACCTTGGTGGTGAAGATCGCCTCGGGCCGGTTGGCGATCTGGATGTGGCTCCAGGTCGCGCCGCCCTTCTGCGCCAGGCCGGCGGCGTCCTGCGTCACCACGCCCTTGCCCTCCAGGTGCGCGGCCATGCCCAGGATCTGGCCGAGGGTGATGACGCCGGTGCCGCCGACGCCGGCCACGACGATGCCCCAGGCGCTCTCGGCCACCGGCAGCACCGGCTCGGGCAGCGGCGCCAGCGCGGCCAGATCGCCCTTCTTCTGGCGCTGCGGCTTCCTGAGCTGCCCGCCCTCGACGGTGACGAAGCTCGGGCAGAAGCCCTTCACGCAGGAAAAGTCCTTGTTGCACGAGTTCTGGTTGATGCGCCGCTTGCGGCCGAACTCGGTCTCGACCGGCTCGACGCTCAGGCAGTTGCTCTGCGTCGAACAATCGCCGCAACCCTCGCAGACCAGCTCGTTGATGACGACGCGCTTCTCCGGGTCGGCCATCGTGCCGCGCTTCCTGCGACGCCGCTTCTCGGTCGCGCAGGTCTGGTCGTAGATGATCGCCGTCGTGCCCTTCAGCGCGCGGAACTGCCGCTGCACCGCGTCGAGTTCATCGCGGTGGTGCACCGTCACCCCCGGCGACAGCGCGACCCCCGCGTACTTCGCCGGCTCATCGGTGACGATGACCAGCTTCGCCACGCCCTCGGCGATGAGGCTCTGCATGATCTGCAAGACCGAGTGCCCCTCCGGCCGCTCGCCGACACGCTGGCCGCCGGTCATCGCCACGGCG
>JAUPTP010000350.1 GCA_030918015.1 Pseudomonadota bacterium | reverse complement strand
CCGCGCAGATCGGCTGGCCGGCGATGCACGCGGAGCTGGCGCGCATCGACCCGACCACCGCCGCGCGGCTGGCGCCGAACGACGCGCAGCGCATCCAGCGCGCGCTGGAGGTCTGGCGCCTGAGCGGCCAGCCGCTGTCGGCCTGGCACACCGGCCGCTTCGACCGCGCGCGGCTGGCCGAGGCGGCCCGGCCCGACGAGTTCCGGCTGCTGTCGCTGGAGCCGCAGGAGCGCGCCTGGCTGCACGCGCGCATCGCGCAGCGCTTCGAGGCGATGCTGGCCGAGGGCTTCGTGCCTGAAGTCGAGCGGCTGCGCGCGCGCGGCGACCTCGATCCGGGCCTGCCGTCGATGCGCTGCGTCGGCTACCGCCAGGCCTGGGAGGCGCTCGACGGCCTGTGGCCGGCCGACGAGCTGGCCGAGCGCGGCATCGCCGCGACCCGCCAGCTCGCCAAGCGCCAGCTCACCTGGCTGCGCGGCATGCCGCAGCGCGAGGTCATCGCCGCCGACGGGCCCGACCCGGTCGGCGCGGTGCTGGCGCGCGGCCTGGCGCTGCTCGAGGCGCGGGCCCGATGACGCCGGCACCGCTGCTGCGCCTGCAGGACCTGGGCAAGGCCTACCGCGACACGCCGGTCTTCGAGGCGGTCAGCCTGGAGATGGCGCCGGGCGAGGTGGTGGCGCTGGTGGGCGACTCCGGCGTGGGCAAGTCCACGCTGCTGAACTGCATCGCCGGGCTGGACCGCGCCGACCGCGGCCGTGTCGAGATCGCCGGCCGCGAGGTGCAGACGCTCGACGAGCGGGCCGCCGCGCTGCTGCGCCGCGAGGCGCTGGGCTTCGTCTTCCAGGCCTTCCATGTGCTGCCGCACCTGAGCGTGGCCGACAACATCGCGCTGCCGCTGCTGCTGCTGGGCTGGCGCGAGAAGGCGCGCATCGACACCCGCGTGGCCGAGCTGCTCGCCGAGGTCGATCTGGCCGGACTGGGCCCGCGCCGCCCGCGCGAGCTCTCCGGCGGCCAGCTCCAGCGGGTGGCGATCGCACGCGCGCTGGTGCACCGCCCGGCGCTGATCCTGGCCGACGAGCCCACCGGCAACCTCGATCCGCGCACCGCGCAGCGGGTGCTCGACCTGCTGGTCGGCCAGGCGCGGCGCCACCGGGCCGGCTGCCTGATCGTCACCCACTCGGAGCATGCCGCCGCGCAGGCCGACCGCACGCTGCGGCTGCGCGCCGACGGCGTCGAGCGGCTGCGGTGAGCGCGCCGCGCTCAGGGGCGCAGCGTCATCGGCCGGGTGTGCACCCGGTCGCGGCCCGAGCGCTTGGCCTCGTAGAGCGCCTGGTCGGCGACCTGGATCAGGTGATCGAGCGTCGGCGTGGCCGCGTTCATCGCCGCCACCCCCAGACTGATCGTGATGCGGCGCGAGGCCGGCAGCGCCTCGTGCAGCCGCTCGGCCTGCACGGCCAGGCGCATGCGCTCGGCCAGCCGCATCGCATCGCCCGGACCGGTCTCGGGCAGCAGCACGATGAACTCCTCGCCGCCGAAGCGCGCGAACAGGTCGGTGCGCCGCAGCGTCTCGCCGCAGGTGCGCGCCATGGCGATCAGCAGCTGGTCGCCGATCTGATGGCCGAACTCGTCATTGATGCGCTTGAAATGGTCCACATCGATCAGCACCATCGCCAGCGCCCGGCCCTGCTGGCGGGCCCGCACGAACTCCTGCCCGGCCTGCTGCATGAACCAGCGGCGGTTGCGCACGCCGGTGAGCCCGTCGGTCAGCGCCATCGTCTCGGCGCGGCGCAGCGCCCGGTCGAGCGCGACGATCAGCCTCAGCGTCAGCCCCACCCCGAGCCCGGCGATCGGCACGGGCAGCAGCAGGGCGATCAGCAAGGAGCGCGTCGACAGCGGCCAGCCGGCCAGCAGGTGCCACAGCGCATCGAGCGCCACCGACATCACCATGCAGCCGCCCACGATCAGGCTGGTCGCCGGGGTCAGGCCCACCGCGTTCACCCAACCCACCAGCCACGACAGACCGGGCCCCAGCTCCAGGGGCAGCGGGTCGGCGGCGGCAGGCCGGACCGACGGGGGGACACTGCAGTCGTTCATCTTATTGAACGCAATCCAAATCACATGACGAGATTCGTTTGTGATTGTGCACCCAAACCACCCAGTACCTCCCCTGGTTTCCGAGGAGCCCCGGCATGAATCCTCCGCAACCGCGCGCCCGATCCGCCCGCGGCCTGCTGACCCTGCTGGTGGGGCAGGACCTGCGGCACCATCCCGGGCGCACGGCCGTGGCGCTGCTGGCGGTGGCGCTGGGCGTGGCGCTGGCCTTCGCGGTGCACCTGATCAACGCCTCGGCGCTGGCCGAGTTCGGCCAGGCGGTGCGCACGGTCAACGGCCAGCCCGACCTGGAGCTGAGGGCCGCCGGCGCCCGGCGCCTCGACGAGGCGCTCTACGCGCGCGTGGCCACCCGGCCGGAGGTGATGCAGGCCAGCCCGATCCTCGAGATCGACACCGTCGCGCTGGACGCCGGCGGGCACAAGCGCGGCCTGCGGGTGATCGGCCAGGACATGCTCGTGGCCGCCAGCCTGGCGCCGGCGCTGCTGCCCCGGCCCGATCCGGTGCTGCGCGATGACTCGGGCCAGGCGCTCCGGCTGGCGGCGCTCGATCCCGACCGGCTCTTCCTGAATCCGGCCGCGCAGCGCCTGTTCGGCGTGCGCGCCGGCCAGCCCCTGCGGGTACAGGCCGGCGGGCGGCTGGTGGCGCTGACGGTGAGCGGCTCGGTCACGGCCGACACCGCGCCGCTGGCGGTGATCGACATCGCCGGCGCGCAGGCGCATTTCGAGCGCCTGGGCCAGCTCGACCGCATCGACCTGCGGCTGCAGCCTGGCGCCGACCGCAATGCGCTGCTGGCCGCGCTGGGCCCGGGCGTGCGCGCGGCCGCCCCGGACGAGGCCGCGCAGCGCATGTCCAACCTGTCGCAGGCCTACCGGGTCAATCTGACGGTGCTGGCGCTGGTGGCGCTGTTCACCGGCGCCTTCCTGGTGTTCTCGGTGCAGTCGCAGGCGGTGGCCAAGCGGGTGCCGCAGCTGGCGCTGCTGGGCGTGCTGGGCATGACCGGGCGCGAGCGGCTGGCGCTGGTGCTGCTGGAGTCGACCCTGCTGGGCGGGGCGGGCGCGGCGATCGGTCTGGGCCTGGGCACCGGTCTGGCCTGGACGGCGCTGCAGGTGCTCGGCGGCGACCTGGGCAGCGGCCTGCTGGGCGGCGGGGCTCCGGCGCTGCAATGGTCGGGCCCGGCGGCGGCGCTCTATGGCGGGCTGGGTCTCCTGGCGGCGCTGGCGGGGGGCTGGCAGCCGGCGCAGGTGGCCGCACGGCTGGCGCCGGCGCAGAGCCTCAAGGGCCTGGGCGGCGAGGCGCTGCGCGCGCACCGCCCCTGGCTGGGTCCGCTGCTGCTGGTGCTGGGCGGGGCGCTGGCCTTTGCGCCGCCCTGGCAGGGCCTGCCGCTGGGCGCCTACGCCGCGGTGGCACTGCTGCTGGTGGGGGGGATCGCCACGGTGCCGCTGCTGGTCGGCGCGGTGCTGGGCCGGCGCGCCGGGCCGCGCCATCCGGTGCTGCTGCTGGCCGTGGAGCGCGCACGCGACCAGCGCGACAGCGCCACCATCACCGTGGCCGGCGTGGTCGCCAGCCTGGCGCTGTCGGTGGCGCTGACGGTGATGGTGGCGAGCTTCCGCGACTCGGTCACCGACTGGCTGGACGCGGTGCTGCCCGCCGACCTGTATGCCCGCACCGCCGCAA
>JAUPTP010000349.1 GCA_030918015.1 Pseudomonadota bacterium | reverse complement strand
CCCGCTGACCGGCCCGCAGGCCGTCAGCGGCATCGACAACCGCGACGGCGCGCAGCTGGCGATCAAGGCGCTCAATGCGCGCGGCCTCAAGGTCGGCGGCAAGCCGGTCCAGTTCGAGCTGGACGTCCAGGACGACGGCGCCGATCCGCGCCAGGGCGTGCAGGTCGCGCAGGCGCTGGTCGACAAGGGCCTGAAGTTCGTGCTCGGCCCCTACAACTCGGGCGTGACGCTGCCGGCCTCGCGCGTCTTCGCCGACGCCGGCGTGCTGGTGCTGACGGTGGCCTCGAACCCGAAGGTCACGCAGCCGGCCCAGGCCAACCTCTTTCGCATCGGCGCGACCGACAACCAGCTCGGCGCCAAGATGGCGACCTACGCGGCGCAGGACCTGAAGGTCGCCACGGTCGCGGTGATCGACGACCGCACCGCCTACGGCCAGGGCGTGGCGCAGGAGTTCATCGCGCAGGCGCAGAAGCTCGGCCTCAAGGTGGTCGCCAAGGAATTCACCAGCGACAAGGCGACCGACTTCAGCGCCATCCTGACCGGCATCCGCGGCCTCAAGCCCGATGCGGTCTTCTACGGCGGCTACTCGGCGCAGGCCGGTCCGATGCTGCGCCAGATGCGCTCGCTGGGGCTGAAGGCGCCGCTGCTGGGCGGTGACGGCCTCTGCTCGTCGGAGACGGCGACGCTGGCGCAGATGAGCGCCGACCTGAATGTCTACTGCACCCAGGGCGGCGCGCTGATGGACCGCAGCGACAGGGGCCGCGCCTTCGTCGAGCGCTACCGCGCCGAGTACAAGCGCGATCCGCTGACCTATGCCGCCGCCTTCCACGACGGCGCCAACCTGCTGGCCGCGGCGATCGAGGCCACGCAGTCGCTGGATCCGAAGAAGCTCGCCGAGCACATCGCCCGGGGCAGCCATGCCGGCGTGGCCGGCGACTACGCCTACGACAGCCGCCACGACCTGCGCTCGTCGGCCGTGACCGTCTTCACCCTCAAGGGCCGGGATGTCGTGGCGCTGAAGAGCCTCTGATCGGGATCAGCGCGCGGCGGTCGGCGGCGGCGCGCTCAGGCTGCCGGGCGCCGCACCGGCCCAGAGCTGGCGCAGCCGCGCCAGTTCCTGGTCGAAGGTCTGGCTGATGCGCCGGCTCTCGGCCTGGTGGCTCACCATCGCGTCCTTCTGGGCCTGCAGGGCCACGTCGCTCTGCTCGACCTTCTGCCTGAGCGCGCGCGGCAGGTCCCGGCCCTTGTAGAACTCGGCCTCCTCGCGCAGCTGGCGGCGCTCGCGCTCGAGCTCGAGCATGCGCTGCTCGGTGCTCTGGATGGCCGAGCGCACCGGCTCGAGCGCGGCGGCGCGCGCCTGCTGGTGCCGGGTGAGGTCGGGGTAGCGCGCCAGCAGGTTGCGGTCGTTGCGCGCGGCGTCGCGCGCGGCCCGCTCCTCGAGCTGCTCGCGGCGGCGGCGCTCTTCGGCGGCCGCGCGTTCCTCGGCGGTCATCGACGGCGGCAGGATGCGCCGCACCGAGCCGTCGGCGCCGCGCACCTGCTGCTCGCGGTCCATGCACTCGGCGATCGGACGGTCGGCGGTCAGGCGCTGGCCGCGCGCGTTGGTGCACGAATAGATGTCGGCCCGCGCCGGCAGCGCGACCGCGCCCAGCGCGGTGGCCAGGGCCACAGCGAGCCGCAGGCGGGCCGACCGGGTCATCCCTGCACCCCGTAGCGGTCGCGGTAGGCCTGCACCGCCGGCAGGTTGCCGGCCAGGCGCGCGTCCTGCTGCGCGCCCAGATAGGCGAGCAGATCGGCCAGGGTGGCGATCGCCACCACCGACAGGCCCAGATCGCGCTCGACGAACTGCACCGCCGAGTGTTCGGCGTCGACGCCGTTCTCGCTGGCCTTCTCCTGGCGGTCCAGCGCGATGGTCACGCCGCAGGGCGTGGCGCCGGCGGCGCGGATCATCGCGATCGATTCGCGCACCGAGGTGCCGGCCGAGATCACGTCGTCGATGATCAGCACCCGGCCCTTGACCGGCGCGCCCACCAGCGTGCCGCCTTCGCCGTGGTCCTTGGCTTCCTTGCGGTTGTAGGCGTAGGGCACGTTGCGGCCCAGGCGCGCCAGCTCGATGGCCACCGCCGCCGCCAGCGTGATGCCCTTGTAGGCCGGGCCGAACAGCATGTCGAACTCCAGGCCCGAGTCGATCAGCCGGCGTGCATAGAATTCGGCCAGGCGGCCCAGCCGGGCGCCATCATCGAACAGACCGGCGTTGAAGAAATAGGGCGACAGCCGCCCCGCCTTGGTCTTGAACTCGCCGAAGCGCAGCACGCCGGCGTCGACTGCAAAAGCCACGAAATCCTGGGCGAGGGCATCGGTGCGAGGGGTGCTTGCGTCTGGGGTCGTCATCTTGGAAGGTCTTTGCTCGTGCGTCTGGTCAGCCTCAATCTCAACGGCATCCGCTCCGCGGCCACCAAGGGCCTGCACGCGTGGGTCGAGTCGGTCCGCGCCGATTGTATGGGGGTGCAGGAGCTCAAGGCACAGGCGGCCGACATGAGTGCATCGCTGCGCATGATCGACGGCATGCCGGGTTTTTTCCACCATGCCGAGAAGAAAGGCTACTCCGGCGTGGGGGTCTTCAGCCGCGTGACGCCCAGCGACGTCATCGTCGGCCTGGGGGACGCGGAGTTCGACGCCGAGGGCCGCTATGTCGAGGCCCGCTACGACTCGCCGCAGCGCCGGCTCTCCATCATCAGCTGCTATTTCCCGAGCGGCGCCTCGGGCGAGGAGCGCCAGCAGGCCAAGTACCGCTTCCTGGCCCTCATCGCGCCGCACCTGCGCGCGCTGCGCCAGAGCGGGCGCGAGTTCGTGCTGATGGGCGACGTCAACATCGCCCACCGCGAGGCCGACCTGAAGAACTGGAAGGGCAACCTGAAGAACTCCGGCTTCCTGCCCGAGGAGCGCGCCTGGATGACGACGCTGCTGACGCCGCTGGAGCAGGGCGGCGGCGGCCTGGTCGATGTCTACCGCCATCTGCATCCCGACACCACCGACGCCTGCTACACCTGGTGGAGCAACCGCGGCCAGGCCCGCGCGAAGAACGTCGGCTGGCGCATCGACTACCACCTGGCCACGCCCGCCCTGGCCGAGACGGCGCGCGCCGCCTCGATCTACAAGGACACTTGGTTCAGCGACCACGCGCCGCTGACCATCGACTACGGATACATGCTTTGAACGCCCTGCTTGACGCGATCGCCGCCATGCCCCGCCCGACCGGGGCGTCGCGGATCTTCCACGGCCGCGGCGGCCTGCATCCGGGCTGCGAGCCCTGGACGCTGGATGCCTGGCCGCCGGTCTGGGTGCTGACCTGCTTTCGCGCGCCCGCCGCCGATCCGGCCGAGGACGAGGCCGAGCTGGCCGCGATCGGCGCCGCGCTGGCCGCGCGCTGGGCCGAGATCGCGCCGGGCGAGCCGCTGGCCTGGGTCTTCCAGCGCCGCCACGAGGGCCGCAGCGAGACGCGCCTGATGGCCGGCGCGGTGCCCGAGCCGCATGTCGTCGAGGAAGACGGCCTGAAGTTCCTGGTGCATGTGCTGCGCGGCCAGAACCACGGCCTGTTCCTGGACATGGCCGAGGGCCGGCGCTGGGTGCGCGAGCAGGCGCGCCGGCAGCCCGGCCTGAAGGTGCTCAATCTCTTCGCCTACACCTGCGGCTTCTCGGTGGCGGCGCTGGCCGGCGGGGCGGGCCGGGTGGTCAATCTCGACATGAGCCGCGGCGCCATCTCGATCGGCCAGCAGAACCACCGCCTCAACGCGCT
>JAUPTP010000348.1 GCA_030918015.1 Pseudomonadota bacterium | reverse complement strand
ATCGTGTCGGCCAGCGTGCGCCGGTCCAGCCGCCCGAGCAGCGCCTGCGCGATCAGCCGGCCCAGCGGCCGGCCGGGCTCGCCGCCGAGCGGCTCGGTCAGGTTCAGGTGCAGGCCGACGTCGAGCGCGCCGCCCCGCGCCTGGCGCACCGCGCGCAGCGCCTCGGCCGATGCCGGCCAGGTCGGCCCCTCGCTCATCACGCTGACCGCGCTGAGGCGGCCGATCGCGGCCAGCTCGAGCGTGGCCGCGTCGATGCCATCATGCAGGCCATGGTCGTCGAGACAGACGGCGATGCGCCGGCCGGTGCCGGCGTCCTGAGGGGTGTTCATGTCGGTTCGAGAAAAAGAGGGCGGGCGCGTGGCCCGCTTCGTCGTCGTGGGCTGCACGGCCGCGGCGGTGCACTGGTCGGTGGTGCGGCTGGCGGTCGGGGCCACGGGCATGGCGCCGCTGCTGGCCAATCTGCTGGGCTGGATGGTGGCGTTCGGCGTGTCCTTCGTCGGCCATCATCGCTGGACGTTCGGGGATGTTCCCGGGCGCTCGGTCGGCCACCGCCTGCCGCGCTTCCTGCTGGTCTCGCTGGCCGGCTTCGCGGTCAACGAGGCAGCCTATGCGCTGGCGCTGGCCTGGGGCGGCTGGCGCTATGACCTGACGCTGGCCGGCGTGCTGGTGCTGGTGGCGGTCGGCACCTTTGTCGCGGGCCGGCTCTGGGCGTTCCGGGCGACCGTCTAGCGTGGGGCGATGCCCTGGCCGAGCTCGCGCGCGACGATGTAGAGCGGCCGGCCCTTGACCTCCTCGAACACCCGCGCGACATACTCGCCCAGCACGCCCAGGCTCAGCAGCTGCACGCCCGACAGCAGCATCATGCCGACGACGATGGTCGTCCAGCCCGAGATGCGGTGGCCCCACAGCAGGTAGCTGGACGTCAGCCACAGGCCGTAGCCCAGGGCCAGGAGGGCGAGCGCCACGCCCAGCACGCTGGCCGCGCGCAGCGGCCAGGTGGTGAAGGCGGTCATGCCGCTCAACGACAGGCTGGCGAGCTGGCGCAGCCGGTAGTGGCTGCGGCCGTGGGCGCGTGCCGAGGGCACATACGGGATCTCGACGCTGCGGAATCCCACCCAGGCGTACAGCCCCTTCATGAAGCGGCTGTGCTCGGGCAGCTGGTTGAGCGCATCGACCACCCGCCGGTCGAGCAGACGGAAGTCGCCGGCATCGGCCGGGATGCGCACCCGCGGATGGGTCGTGTTCAGCAGGCGATAGAACAGCCGCGTGAACACCCGCTTGAGCAGCGGCTCGGCCTGCCGGTCGGTGCGTCGCGTGTAGACGATGTCGTGGCCCTCGCTCCAGCGGTGCAGCATCGTCGGCACCAGCTCGGGCTCGTGCTGCAGGTCGGCGTCCATCAGCACCACCACCTCGCCGCGTGCGGCCTTCAGGCCCGCCGTCAGCGCGGCTTCCTTGCCGAAGTTGCGCGACAGCAGCACGCTGCGCAGCCGTGTGTCGCGTGCGGACCACAGGGTGAGCTGCAGCGCCGTGTCGTCGCGGCTGCCGTCATCGACGAAGACGATCTCCCAGCCCGGGTCGGGTTCGAGTGCATCGAGCATGCGCGTGGCCCGCTCGATGAGCGGCTGCAGGTTGGCCGACTCGTTGTAGCAGGGAATGACCAGCGA
The DNA here is from genome assembly GCA_030918015.1 of Pseudomonadota bacterium. Taxonomy (GTDB): domain Bacteria; phylum Pseudomonadota; class Gammaproteobacteria; order Burkholderiales; family Burkholderiaceae_C; genus Sphaerotilus. The sequence goes on along the minus strand of JAUPTP010000348.1, from coordinate 2,140 downwards.
GAGGGTCTGGGGCCAGCGCAGCAGGGGGGCGGCTGTCTGACCGGTCGGGCGCAGGAATTCGGGATGGGGAGCGTTCACGGCAGGAAGGGGCGTGCGGCACGGGACCAGCTGCGGATTCACCGGCAAGTCTGCGCCACGTTTCGTGACAATTGCCTCCGCATTTCCCCCGTCGCGTTGCAGGAATGCCGCAGCTGCCGGGCCTCACCCCTTCATCGCCGCCTTCTGTTCCTGCTGCAGCCGGCGCTCGCGCAGCGCGATCAGGTAGCTCGAGACCACGACGAAGACCGCCACCACCGCGATGACCACCGTGGCCAGCGCGTTGACCGTCGGATCCAGCCCGAGGCGGGCGCGGCTGAAGATCACCAACGGCAGCGTGGTCGAGCCCGGCCCCGACAGGAAGGCCGACATCACCACGTCGTCGAGCGAGAGCGTGAAGGTCAGCAGCCAGGCCGCCATGAGCGACTGCGCGATCATCGGCAGCGTCACCAGGAAGAAGACCTGCAGCGGGCGCGCGCCCAGATCCTGCGCGGCCTCCTCGAACTGCGGATTGAGGTCGCGCAGCCGCGCGGCGATCACCACCGTCGCGTAGGCCATGCCCACCAGCATGTGGCCGAGCCAGATGGTGGTCAGGCCCCGCTCGGGCACGCCGAACAGGCGCTGCATCGACACCAGCATCAGCAGCAGCGACAGGCCGACGATCACCTCGGGCATCACCAGCGGCGCGTTGATCATGCCGGAGAAGAGGGTGCGGCCCCGGAAGCGCGGATGGCGCTCCAGCGTCAGCGCCGCCAGCGTGCCCAGCACCACCGAGCCGGTGGCGCTGGCCGCGGCGATCTGCAGCGACAGGAACAGCGCGTGGCGGATGTCCTCGTCGCCGACGAGCTTGTCGTACCAGCGCAGCGAGAAGCCCGCCCAGACATTGGGCACCGGCGAGTCGGTGAAGCTGTAGACCACCAGCGCGATGATCGGCAGGTACAGGAACAGGAAGCCGGCAGCCAGCCAGAGGCGGCTGGTCCAGCGGGCGGCGGGGGTGATGATCACTGGCGCGCCTCCTGGCTCTGGTTGCGGTTGAAGATCGCCAGCGGCACGATGATCAGCAGCACCATGGTGACGGCCACGCTCGAGGCCATCGGCCAGTCGTTGTTGGAGAAGAACTCGTCCCAGAGCACCCGGCCGATCATCAGCGTCTCCGGGCCGCCGAGCAGCTCGGGGATCACGTACTCGCCCACGCAGGGGATGAACACCAGCATCGCGCCGGCGATGATGCCGCCCTTGGACAGCGGCACGGTGATGCGCCAGAACGCCTGCCAGGGCGTGGCGCCCAGATCCTGCGCGGCCTCGAGCAGGCGCAGGTCCAGCTTGGACAGCGTGCCGTACAGCGGCAGGATCATGAAGGGCAGGTAGGTGTAGACCATGCCCAGGATCAGCGAGAAGGGCGTGTACATGTACTGCCCCTCGGCCGAGATCAGCCCGAGCGGCAGCAGCAGCGCATCGGCGTGGAGCGCGTTCAGCAAGCGGCCCACCCAGCCGGTGTCGGCGTCGAGCAGGCCCTTCCAGGCGTAGACCCGCAGCAGGAAGCTGGTCCAGAACGGCAGCATCACCCCCATCAGCAGCAGCGGCTGCAGGGTGGCGGGCGAGCGCGCCATGAAGTAGGCGAACGGGTAGCCGATGGCCAGGCAGACCGCGGTGGTGACGCCGGCGTAGATCAGCGACTGCGCGTAGGTGCTCCAGTACAGGTCATCCTCGAGGATGGTCAGGTAGTTCTGCAGCTTGAGCTTCATGAAGAGCTCGTTGTTCGCGTAGGTGAACAGGTCGCTCACCATCGCGCCGTCCATCTCGGCCAGGCTGATGCGCAGCACGATCAGGAAGGGCAGCAGGAAGAACACCAGCAGCCACAGGAAGGGCGTGCCGATCAGCAGCGTGCGGCCGCGCAACAGCGACCGCAGCCGTGTCGCGACGGAAGAGGGTCGGGCCATGCCTTCAGCTCCTCACTGGGTCAGCACGACCTGGGCATTGGGCTGCCAGTGCGCCCAGACCCGGTCGCCCCAGGTGGGGGCCTGGCTGCGGTCGCGGCTGTCGTTCTCCACCGTCACCTTCAGCCGCGCGCCGCTGGCCAGCTCCAGGTGGTAGAGCGTGGTGT
>JAUPTP010000347.1 GCA_030918015.1 Pseudomonadota bacterium | reverse complement strand
CAAGCTCGCGCCCGGCGTGCTCTCCGAGATCCTGGCGCGCACGCCGCAGGGCCTGATCCCGCCGGAGCTGATCGTGGGTCTGGAGACCAGCGACGACGCCGCGGTCTGGCGCCTGGACGAGCGCCATGCCATCGTCGCCACCACCGACTTCTTCACCCCGATCGTCGACGATCCGCGCGACTTCGGCCGCATCGCCGCGACCAATGCGCTCTCGGACATCTACGCGATGGGCGGGCGGCCGATCTTCGCGCTGGCCCTGGTCGGCATGCCGATCCAGAAGCTCTCGACCGAGACGATCGGCGCGATCCTGGAAGGGGGCGCGAGCGTCTGCCGCGAGGCCGGCATCCCGATCGCCGGCGGCCACTCGATCGACGCGGCCGAGCCGATCTACGGCCTGGTCGCGATCGGCCTGGTCGCGCCCGACCAGGTGCGGCGCAACGCCGACGCGCGCCCCGGCGACTGCCTGGTGCTGGGCAAGCCGATCGGCGTGGGCGTGCTGTCGGCGGCGCTCAAGCGCGGCCTGCTCGACGAGGCGGGCTATGCGCGCATGCGCGCGCCGATGACGCAGCTCAACGCGGTCGGCACCACGCTGGCCGCGCTGCCGGCGGTGCACGCGATGACCGACGTGACCGGCTTCGGGCTGCTCGGCCATCTGCTGGAGGTCTGCCGCGGCTCCGGGCTGGACGCGACGCTCGACCTCGCCGCGGTGCCGGTGCTGGACGACGCGCGCCGCTTCGCCCAGGACGGCGTCTTCACCGGCGCCTCCACCCGCAACTGGGCCAGCTACGGCGCCGAGGTGGCGCTGCCGGCCGATCTGCTGGAGGCGCAGCGCGCGCTGCTGACCGATCCGCAGACCAGCGGCGGCCTGCTGGTGAGCTGCGCGCCCGAGGCGCTGGACGCGGTGCTGGCCACCTTCCGCGCCGCCGGCTTCGCCGAGGCGGCCTGCGTCGGGCGGATGCAGGCGCGCGGCGACGGGGTCGCTGCCCGCATCACGGTCCGGGGCTGATTCAAGCCCGCCGCGCGGCCCGCCCCCAGCTGGGCCGCTTCGGGTGGTACTGCCAGCCCGGCAGCAGGGCCTGCATCGCCAGCGCGTCGTCGCGGGCGCTGCGGCCGACCTTCAGGTAGAGCTGGTGCGCCGCCTCGATGCGGTCCAGGTCGGGCTCGATGCCCAGGCCGGGGCGCTCGGGCACCTTCACCTGGCCGTCCTCGATGCGCAGCGGCTCGCGGGTCAGCCGCTCGCGGCCCTCCTGCCAGATCCAGTGGGTGTCGATCGCGGCGATGCGCCCCGGCGCGGCCGCCGCCACGTGCGTGAACATCGCCAGCGACACGTCGAAGTGGTTGTTGGAATGCGAGCCCCAGGTCATGCCGAAGGCCTCGCAGAGCTGCGCCACCCGCACCGAGCCCTGCATCGTCCAGAAATGCGGATCGGCCAGCGGGATGTCGACCGCGTCGAGCCGCAGCGAGTGGCCGAGCTGGCGCCAGTCGGTGGCCACCATGTTGGTGGCGGTGCGGATGCCGGTGGCGCGGCGGAACTCGGCCATCACCTCGCGGCCCGAGTAGCCGGCCTCCGGCCCGCAGGGGTCCTCGGCATAGGCCAGCAGGTGACCCTGGCCGCGGCACAGGTCGATCGCCTCGGCCAGCGACCAGGCGCCGTTCGGGTCGAGCGTGACGCCGGCCTGCGGGAAGGCCGCCTTGATCGCCCGCACCGCCTCCAGCTCGTCGGCGCCGTCCATCACCCCGCCCTTGAGCTTGAAGTCGCGGAAGCCGTAGCGCGCGTGGGCCGCCTCGGCCAGCCGGGCCACCGCCGCCGGCGTCATCGCCTCGCGGTCGCGCAGCCGGTACCAGTCGGCATCGCCCCCTTGCGGCACGGCCGGATAGGGCATGCCGGTGCGCTCGCGCTCGCCGATGTAGAACAGATAGGCCAGCATCGGCACCGCGTCGCGCTGCAGGCCGTCGCCGAGCAGCTCGGCCACCGGCACGCCCAGGTGCTGGCCGAGCAGGTCGAGCAGGCCGGCCTCGATTGCGGTGAGCACATTGTCCAGGCGCAGGTTGATCTCGTGGGGCTGGCGCAGCACGGCGGCCTCGGCCGCGTCGGTGACCTGGTGCACGGTGCCGGTCTGCGCGCCGCCCCCCAGGCGCGAGCGCACCCGCTCCAGCGTGCGGCGCATCCGCCCGACCGGCTCGCCCAGCACCCACGGCACCGCGCGCTCCAGCGCCTGGCGGATGCCCTCGCCGCCGGGCACCTCGCCCAGGCCGGTGTGGCCGGCCGAGTCGGTCATCAGCACCAGGTTGCGGGTGAACCAGGGCGCGTGGGCGCCGCACAGGTTCATCAGCATGCTGTCCTGCCCGGCCACCGGGATGACGCGCATCGCGGTCACCACCGGCGTGCCGGCCTGGTCGCAAGCCTCGGAAGGAAATCGGGACACGGTGTTCATCATCAACCTTCAGTCGGTGGTGGCGCCGGACTTCTTCACCAGCGCCGCCCAGCGCGGGATCTCGCGCTGCATCAGCGCGGCGAGTTCCTCGGGCGAGCTGCCGACCAGCTCCATGCCGAGCTGGCGGCCGAGCTTGTCGCGCACGTCGGGCAGCCGGAGCGCACGCACGATCTCGGCATTCAGGCGCTGCACGATCGGCTTCGGCGTGCCCCGGGGCGCGTAGACCGCCTGCCAGGACGACATCTCGAAGCCGGGCACGCCCGCCTCGATCATCGTCGGCGTGTCGGGCGCCAGCGCGAAGCGCTTCGCGGTGGTCACCGCCAGCAGCTTGAGCCTGCCGGCCTGCAGCAGTGGCAGCGCCGCGGTCATCTGGTCGAACATGAAGGTGACCTGGCCGGCGGAGACATCCACCATCGCCGGCGGCGTGCCCTTGTAGGCGATGTGGGTCAGCGGCACGCCGATCAGGTCGGCGAAGAGCTCGCCGGCCAGATGGGTCGAGGTGCCGGCCCCCGAGGAGGCGAAGGTGCGCCGGCTCTCGTCCTTCTTCAGCAGCGCCACCAGATCGGCCACCGAATTCACGCCCAGGTTCGGATTGACCAGCAGCACGTTGGGCAGGAAGGCCACCAGGCTGACCGGCTCGAAGTCGCGCACCGGGTCGTAGGGCAGCTTGCGGTACAGGCCGGCGTTGATCGCATGCGAGCTGATCGTGCCGCCCATCAGCGTGTAGCCGTCGGGCGCAGCCTTGGCCACCGCCGCCGCCCCGATGCCGCCGCCCGTGCCGGGTCGGTTGTCCACGACGACGGTCTGCTTCAGCGCCTCGCCCAGCTTCTGGGCCAGCGTGCGCCCGACCACGTCGGTCGAGCCGCCCGGCGTGAAGGGCACGACCCAGGTCAGGGGCCGGGCCGCCGGCCAGGCCAGCTCCTCGGCCCGCGCCGCCTGGGGCAGACCCAGCGCGGCCAGGGTGCCGGCAGCCAGCGTGCCCAGCGCGTCGCGGCGCGAACGATCGATGCGGTTCATGCGGTCTCCTCGTCAATGCCGCCATTGAAGCACTAATGTATTAGTGCACTGATGCGGACAAACCCGCGGCCGGGCACGACCTAGAATGACAGCCATGCGCACCGTGCCCGCCTTTTCCGCCCCTGTCACCTCGTCCAAGGTCGCGCTCGACCGCTCGCGCCATGCGGCGCCGCAGGTCTTCGAGCAGCTGCGCGCGCGCATCGTCTCGATGGATCTGGCCCCCGGCACGGTGCTGGTGCGCAGCGAGCTGGCCGAGGCCTTCGGCCTGAGCCAGACGCCGATCCGCGACGCGCTGATCAAGCTCGGCGAGGAGGGGCTGGTGCAGATCTTTGCGCAGCACGCCACCGTGGTCAGCCGCATC
>JAUPTP010000346.1 GCA_030918015.1 Pseudomonadota bacterium | reverse complement strand
ATGTCGCCCTGGCGGACGCGTTCGACCAGCTGTTGATCGGCTTCGTCGCTCATTGCTCAGCAGGCAAGGGGGAGGTGGAGGCAGAACGGGCCCGCAGCGCGCAGCGCAGTCGGTGCCAGTCCTGGGGGTGGTCGCGGCGGCTCAGCGCCAGCCAGGTGGAGCGCCTGGCCGGCGCGCTGGCGCGGTGACGCAGCAGCAGCCAGTCGTCCGCGTCGATCACGCGCTCGAGCTGGCCCGGATCGCCATCGAGCCGCCAGCCCGCAGCGTCGCCCTCGGGGCCCGACAGCGCCACGGTGTCGTTCAGCGGTGCGGGGCGGCTCAGACGGCGCTGCACCAGCAGGCCCGCCAGCAGCACGGCTCCTGCCGGCGCCGGCCAGACCGGGGCGTCGGTGGCCAGGTGCCACAGCAGCCAGCCCAGCACCAGCGTCGCCGAGCCGGCCCAGGCCGCGCGCAGCAGGCGCGGCCAGCGCGCATCGGGGCGCAGGACGAAGGCCGGCGGCCGAGGGGTCTGCCGGGCCATCGCCAGGGGGCGCCTTCAGCAACCGCGCGCCATCAGACGCGGCGCAGGACCAGGGTGCCGTTGGTGCCGCCGAAGCCGAAGTTGTTCTTCACGGCGACGTCGATGCGCATCTCGCGCGCGGTGTTCGCGCAGTAGTCGAGATCGCACTCCGGATCCTGGTTGAAGAGGTTGATCGTCGGCGGCGCGATCTGGTGATGCAGCGCCAGCGCGGTGAAGACGGTCTCGATGCCGCCGGCGCCGCCCAGCAGGTGGCCGGTCATCGACTTGGTCGAGTTGACCACCAGCTTCTTGGCGTGATCGCCGAAGGCCAGCTTGATCGCGTTGGTCTCGTTGAGGTCGCCCAGCGGCGTCGAGGTGCCGTGCGCGTTGACCATCTGGACTTCGTCGGCGTTGATGCCGGCGTCGCGCAGCGCCATCTGCATCGAGCGGCGCGGGCCGTCGACGTTCGGGGCGGTCATGTGATAGGCGTCGCCGCTCATGCCGAAGCCCGAGACCTCGGCGTAGATCTTCGCGCCGCGCTTCTTCGCGAGCTCGTAGTCCTCGAGCACCACCACGCCCGCGCCCTCGCCGAGCACGAAGCCGTCGCGGTCCTTGTCCCACGGCCGCGAGGCGGTGGCCGGGTCGTCGTTGCGGGTCGACAGCGCGCGGGCCGAGGCGAAGCCGCCCATGCCCAGCGGCGAGACGGTCGACTCGGCGCCACCGGCCACGACGACGTCGGCGTCGCCGCGCTCGATCATGCGCGCGGCCATGCCGATGCTGTGCAGGCCGGTCGTGCAGGCCGTCACCAGCGCCAGATTGGGGCCCTTGAAGCCGCACTGGATGGAGACATGGCCGGAAATCATGTTGATGATCGACGCCGGGACGAAGAACGGCGAGATGCGGCGCGGGCCACGTTCGCGGTATTCGTCATGCGTGTTCTCGATCATCGGCAGGCCGCCGATCCCCGAACCGACCATCACCGCGATGCGCTCGGCGAATTCCTCGCTCAGCGCCTCGCCGGTGGGCAGCCCGGCATCCTTCACGGCCTGCAGCGAGGCTGCGATGCCGTAGTGGATGAAGGCGTCCATGTGACGCGCTTCCTTGGCCGGGATGTAGTCCTCGATCCGGAAGCCCTTGACCTCGCCCGCGAAACGCACCGACAGGTTCGATGCGTCGAAGCGGGTGACGTGGTCGATGCCGGACTTTCCGGCGACGATGTTGGCCCAGGACTCGTCCACGGTGTTGCCCACCGGGGTGACGAGGCCCAGACCGGTCACGACGATGCGGCGACGGGTCATGCGGATGCGGAGTGCGGTCGGTTGGGGATGGGGAGGGCGCTGGCGCGGTGTCGCGTCAGGCCTTGGCCTGGTTGTTCTTGGCGTAGTCGATCGCGGCCTGGACGGTCGTGATGGTTTCGGCTTCCTCGTCCGGGATCTCGATGCCGAACTCGTCTTCCAGGGCCATGACCAGCTCGACGGTGTCCAGCGAGTCGGCGCCCAGGTCGGCGACGAAGGCCTTCTCGGCCGTCACTTCTTCCTCGGCCACACCGAGTTGTTCGGCAATGATCTTCTTGACGCGTGCTTCGATGTCGCTCATTTCTCTCCTCCGAGAGGGTTGGTGCAAAAACAGCCTGCGATTCTAAGGGCTTCGTGAGGCAATTCACTGAAGGCCCGTCCGGATGATCCGCGCAGGGCAGAGACGGATCGTCCGGACAATCAGTTCATGTACATGCCGCCGTTGACATGCAGCTCGGTGCCGGTGATGTAGCCGGCAGCGGGCGAGGCCAGGAAGGCCACCGCCTCGGCGATGTCCTGCGGCGAGCCCAGGCGGCCCAGCGGGATCTTGGCCAGCAGCGCGTTCTTCTGCGCTTCCGGCAGCACTTCGGTCATGTCGGTGGCGATGAAGCCGGGGGCCACGCAGTTGACGGTGATGTTGCGGCTGCCCAGCTCCTGGGCCAGCGAGCGGGTCATGCCCGCCACGCCGGCCTTGGAGGCGCAGTAGTTGGCCTGGCCGGGGTTGCCCGAGGCGCCCACCACCGAGGTGATGTTGACGATGCGGCCGAAGCGCTGCTTCATCATCGGCTTGATCGCGGCGCGGCAGGCGCGGAAGACCGACTTCAGGTTGGTGTCGATCACCGCGTCCCAGTCGTCGTCCTTCAGGCGCATGGCCAGCGTGTCGCGGGTGATGCCGGCGTTGTTGACCAGCACATGCAGGCCGCCGTGCTGCTTGACGATGCCGTCGATCGCCGCGTCCAGCGCGGCGGCGTCGGTGACGTTGAGCGTCAGGCCCAGGCCGCCGAACGGGGCCAGCGCCTCGCCGATCGCGGCCGAGCCGCTGTCGCTGGTGGCGGTGCCGATGACCTTGAAGCCGCGCTCGGCCAGCAGCAGCGCGATCGCGCGGCCGATGCCGCGGCTGGCGCCGGTGACGAGAGCAACCTGTTGAGCTGGGGCGGGAGTGTTCATGCGAGCAGGGTCCGGGCTTCGGCCAGGGTGGCCGGGTCGAGGATCGTGGCGGAGGCGAGTTCGGCGTCGATGCGCTTGACCATGCCGGCGAGCACCTTGCCGGGGCCGCATTCGATCACATGGGTCATGCCGCGCGCCTTCAGCGCGCCCACCAGCTCGACCCAGCGCACCGGGCCGAAGGCCTGGCGGTAGAGCGCGTCGCGGATCGCGTCCGCGTCGGTCGGCGTGGCGACGTCGATGTTGTTCAGCACCGGGATCTGCGGCACCTGGATCGTGATCGAGGCCAGGCGCTCGCGCAGCCGCTCGGCGGCCGACTTCATCAGGCTGGAGTGGAAGGGCGCGGACACCGGCAGCGGCAGCGCGCGCTTGGCGCCCAGGCCTTTCAGCACCGCGCAGCCCGCCTCGACGCCGGCCTTGGAGCCGGCGATGACGGTCTGCTTCGGATCGTTGAAGTTGACGGCTTCGACCACTTCACCCGACTCGGCGGCGGCCTTGGCGCAGCCCTCGCGCACCGTGGCAGCGTCCAGGCCCAGGATCGCGGCCATGCCGCCGGTGCCGACCGGCACCGCGTCCTGCATCGCCTGGGCGCGCAGGCGCACCAGGGGCAGGGCGTCGGCCAGCGTCAGGGCGCCGGCCGCGACCAGCGCGGTGTACTCGCCCAGCGAGTGGCCGGCGACGATCGCCGGCGCGGCGCCGCCCTCGGCCAGCCACGCGCGGTAGTTGGCGATGCCGGCGGTCAGCATGACCGGCTGGGTGTTGGTGGTCAGGTCCAGCGCCTCCTTCGGGCCCTCGCCGATCAGGCGGGCGACATCCTCGCCGAGGGCGGCACTGGCTTCTTCGAGGGTGGCACGCACGGCGGGGT
>JAUPTP010000345.1:3046-3835 GCA_030918015.1 Pseudomonadota bacterium | reverse complement strand
CGTGGTGCGCGGCTTCTCGAAGTAGACGCGCATGACCACCTCCAGCGTGCCCTTGTACTTCTCGCGCAGCGGCTTGAGGCGGCGGGCGTACTCCAGGGCGGCGGCCGGATCGTGGATCGAGCACGGGCCGATGATCACCAGCAGGCGGTCGTCACGGCCCTGCATGATGTTGCGGATCGACTGGCGGGTCTCGCCGATCAGGCTCTCGATCGCGGTGCCGCGGATCGGGAAGAAGCGGATGAGGTGCTCGGGCGGAGGCAGCGGGGTCACGTCCTGGATCCTTTCGTCGTCGGTCTGCGAGGTCTTGTCGACGGGCGGATACCAGGCGTCTGCGCTGGAGGTGGTCTTGGCATTCATCTTCGTGTTCCTGGAAAAGTTCGTTCGATCTTGGTGTCGGGACGGGATGCGGAAGACCGGTCACTCCGGGCGGCGGCAAAAAAAAACCGCCGGGGGTCCGGCGGTTTCCTTGGAGCGCTTGCGGGCTTTTCAGCTACGCGTGGGCCTCTCCTCCGCCGGTGCGGTGCGAGAACCAAAAGTAGCCAAAAAAGAAGGCAAAACGCTTCATGGGGGTCGAATGTAGAGAGGCCGCGCGGCCGCGTCAATCGGAAATCCCCGCGGCCGCGGCGATGTCGGCTCCGGGCGACGCGGGTGCAAGCCTGCCGTCAGGACCGGCTCAGGCGGTGCCGCCGACGGTCAGGCCGTCGATGCGCAGCGTCGGCTGGCCCACGCCCACCGGCACGCTCTGGCCGTCCTTGCCGCAGGTGCCCACGCCCGAGTCCAGCTCGAGGT
>JAUPTP010000345.1:0-3036 GCA_030918015.1 Pseudomonadota bacterium | reverse complement strand
CCGATCATCGACACGCGCGTCATCGCCTCCGGGCCGTTGCCGATCAGCGTCGCGCCCTTGACCGGGTAGAGGATCTTGCCCTTCTCGACCCAGTAGGCCTCGCTGGCCGAGAAGACGAACTTGCCGCTGGTGATGTCGACCTGGCCGCCGCCGAAGTTGGTGGCGTAGAGGCCGCGGTCGATCGAGGCGATGATCTCCTCGCGCGACCTGTCGCCGGCCAGCATGTAGGTGTTGGTCATGCGCGGCATCGGCACATGGGCGTAGCTCTCGCGGCGGCCGTTGCCGGTGGGCGCGACCTTCATCAGCCGCGCGTTCATCGAGTCCTGGATGTAGCTCTTGAGGATGCCGTCCTCGATCAGCACGTTCCTCTGGCTGACATGGCCCTCGTCGTCGATGTTGAGCGAGCCGCGGCGGTCGGCGAGGGTGCCGTCGTCGAGCACGGTCACGCCCTTGGCGGCGACGCGCTCGCCGATGCGGCCCGAGAAGGTGCTCGAGCCCTTGCGGTTGAAGTCGCCCTCCAAGCCGTGGCCGACCGCCTCGTGCAGCAGCACGCCCGGCCAGCCCGGACCCAGCACCACCGTCATCTCGCCGGCCGGCGCCGGGCGGCTCTCGAGGTTGGTCAGCGCCGAGCTCACCGCCCGGTCGACATAGTCCTGCAGCAGCGCGTCCTGGAAGTAGCCGAAGCCGAAGCGCCCGCCGCCGCCGGCCGAGCCGACCTCGCGCCGGCCGCCCTGCTCGGCGATCACCGTGACCGACAGGCGCACCAGCGGGCGCACGTCGGCCGCCAGCGTGCCGTCGGCGCGCGCCACCAGCACCACGTCGTACTCGCCCGCCAGGCCGGCCATGACCTGCACCACGCGCGGATCCTTGGCGCGGGCCATGCGCTCGATGCGCTCGAGCAGCGCCACCTTCTGCGTGCTGTCGAGCGTGGCGATCGGATCCAGGTCCGGGTAGAGCCGGCGGCTGGGCGCCACCACCTGCGGCGTGTCGACCTTGACGCGCCGGCTCTGGCCGGCCGCGGCGATGGTGCGCACGGTGCGTGCCGCATCCAGCAGCGCCGCCTCCGAGATGTCGTCCGAATAGGCGAAGGCCGTCTTCTCGCCGGCGACCGCGCGCACGCCCACGCCCTGGTCGATCGAGAAGCTGCCGCTCTTGACGATGCCCTCCTCGAGGCTCCACCCCTCGCTGCGGGTGTACTGGAAGTACAGGTCCGCGTCGTCGACGCGGTGCGCCGACAGGGTGTTGAGCGCCCGCGTCAGCGTGGCCTCGGTCAGGCCGAACGGGTCCAGCAGCAGCCGGCGGGCGGTGGCCAGCCGCTCCAGGGTGGGTTCGCGAGAGATCATGCGATGCATTCTAGGTCCGCCACAATCGACCCATGCACGATGCGGATGGCGACCCGACCCGGAAATCTCACGATGCCCGCCAGGCGCAGGGGCCGGCGCCCTCGCCCGCGCCCGCCCGGCTGATCGCGCACCTCGACATGGACGCCTTCTATGCCTCGGTCGAGCTGCTGCGCCGGCCCGAGCTGCGCGGCCGCGCGGTGGTGGTCGGCGGCAGCCGCGCCCGCGCCGCACGCTTCGAGGACGGCCACTGGCCGCGCCTGGGCGACTATGCCGGCCGCGGCGTGGTCACCACCGCGACCTACGAGGCGCGCGCCCGCGGCATCCACTCCGGCATGGGCCTGATGAAGGCGGCCGCGCTGGCGCCGGACGCGGTCCTGCTGCCGGCCGACTTCGACGAGTACCGGCGCCTGTCGCGCGCCTTCAAGGAGGCGGTGGCCGAGCTGGCCCCGGCGATCGAGGACCGCGGCATCGACGAGATCTACATCGACCTGAGCGACATCGCTCGCGCGCACGAGCCGCTCGGCCACGATCCGCTCGGCGGCGCGCGGGCGCTGGCGCAGGACCTCCGCAACAACGTCCACGCCGCCACCGGCCTGAGCTGCTCGATCGGCCTGGCGCCGAACAAGCTGCTGGCCAAGATCGGCAGCGATCTCGACAAGCCCGGCGGCCTGACGGTGCTGACCGCCGCCGACCTGCCGCTGCGGATCTGGCCGCTGCCGGTGCGCCGCATCAACGGCATCGGCCCGAAGGCCGGCGCGCGGCTCGAGCAGCTCGGCATCCAGACCATCGGCGAGCTGGCCGCCTGCACGCCCGACTGGCTGGTCGAGCACTTCGGCCGCACGCAGGGGCTGTGGATGCACCGCAGCGCCCACGGCCTGGACGACCGCCCGGTGGTGACGCACAGCGATCCGGTGTCGATGAGCCGCGAGACCACCTTCGAGCGCGACCTGCACCCGCGCCATGACCGCGAACAGCTCGGCGCCCTCTTCACCCGGCTGTGCGAGCAGGTGGCCGCCGACCTGCAGCGCAAGGGCTGGGTCGGGCGCACCATCGGCATCAAGCTGCGCTTCGACGATTTCCGCACCGTCACCCGCGACCTGACGATCGATCTGCCGACCGCCGACGCCGCGCTGATCCGCCGCGCCGGCGGCCTGTGCCTGAAGCGCGTCAGCCTGAACCGGCGCCTGCGCCTGCTCGGCGTGCGGGTGGGCACGCTGTCGCGCGCCGATGCGCAGCCGCCGCGACCTCGCCCCAGGAAACCGCCGGCCGCGCCGCCAGTCGTGGAGACACCCGCACCGCTGACTCAGACGCTGCCGCTTTTCCCGGACGCCTCCTGAGGAGGCGGCAGATCCTCGCGCGCAGGCAGCCGCGACATCCAGAAGGCCACCAGCGCGCAGCAGACCGCCGGCAGCCACTGCAGCCGCGGCAGCGACCAGGCCGCCACGACCGATCCGATCGCCATCATCGCGAAGGCCAGCCAGCGCGCCTGGCGCGGAATGGCGCGGTGGCGGCGCCAGTCGCGCACCATCGGCCCGAAGGTGCGGTGCGACATCAGCCAGCGCTCGCAGCGGGTGCTGCCGCGCGAGAAGCAGGCTGCGGCCAGCAGCACGAAGGGCGTGGTCGGCAGCAGCGGCAGGAAGATGCCGACCACACCCAGCAGCAGCGCCGTCAGACCGGCGCCCAGCCACAGCGC
>JAUPTP010000012.1 GCA_030918015.1 Pseudomonadota bacterium | reverse complement strand
CCCTTTTCGGCGTCGTAGCCGCTGAACAAGCCTTCCTCAAAGCTGAAACCTTCGTTGATGATCGCGCTGGCGTTGGTGTAAGCCTTGACGTAGTCCCACTGGATCTTGTCGTTGGCCACCAGCCAGTTGATCACGCCGCCCAAGAAGGGGATGTCCGCCCCGGCGCGGATGGGCAAATACATGTCCGCCACCGCCGCCGTGCGGTTGAAGCGCGGATCGACCACCACCAACTTGGCGCCGCGCTGCTTCTTGGCCTCAATCGCCCAGCGGAAACCGACCGGGTGCGCTTCCGCCGCGTTGCCGCCCATCACCAGGATGAAATCGGCGTTCTTGATGTCCACCCAGGAGTTGGTCATCGCGCCCCGCCCGAAGGTCGAGGCCAGTGCCGAGACGGTGGGGCCGTGGCACACGCGCGCCTGTGCATCGGTGGCGATGATGCCCAGCGAGCGCATGAACTTCTGGGTGATGATCCCGGTCTCGTTGGACGAAGCCGAGGCTGTCAGCATCGCCGTGCTGAGCCAGCGGTTCACCGGCACGCCGGCGGCGTTCTTTTCGAGGAAGTTGGCGTCGCGATCGGCCTTCATGTGATGCGCGATGCGCTCGATGGCCTCATGCCAGCTGATGCGCTTCCACTCGTTCGAGCCCTTCTCGCGCACCTCGGGGTGTTTCAGGCGGCCGGGGCTGTGGATGAAGTCCAGCAGACCCGCGCCCTTGGGGCACAGCGCGCCCCGGCTCACCGGATGATCCGGGTCGCCTTCGATGTGGATGATCTCGGCCTTGGCGTTCTTGGCGCCGTCGCCCAGGCTGTACATCAGCAGGCCGCAGCCCACCGAGCAGTAGGTGCAGGTGTTGCGGATTTCCTTGGCCCGCGTGAGCTTGTACTGGCGCACTTCGGCGCGCGCCAGCGTCGGGGCCATGCCGAGCATGACCAGGCTGGTGCTGCCGACGCCGGCGGCCGAGACCTTGAAGAACTGGCGCCGGCTCAGGGCGACCTGGGGGGGGGAACTGTGGTGGGGGCGGGCCATCTCCGTCTTTCCTTGTGGGGGCCTCGTGGGCGAGGCCAGCGGGCGACGGGTTAGCACGTCATGTGCCAGCCGTGCTTGCGAGGAAATTGCATATAAGATCAATGACTTGCGATTCCAGTGTGATTCCAGTGCGATTCAAGTCGCCGGTCGGCTGGGTCATTTCGACGCAGACCGGCCTTGGTGCGGCGAGACTTTTTGTCCCACAGCGTTCCTGATTTTTCCGATGAGCAGCCCGAGACGACCCAGCCCGACCGCCGCCGGCACGCCCTTCAGCGACTGGACGGGCTGCCATCTGCTGGTGGTCGACGACGAGCCCGGCATGGTCAGCTTTCTCGAGCGCGCCTTCGGGGACCGCGGTGCGATCGTCGAGACGGCGGGCAGCGCCGAGCAGGCCCGGCCGATGGTGGCCGCGCGTCGCCATGACCTGATCCTGCTCGACATCGCGCTGCCGGGCTGCTCGGGGCTGGACTGGCTGCGCGAGCTGCGCGCGCAGGGTCACACCGGCGAGGTGGTGATGATGACGGCCTATGCCGACCTCGACGTGGCCATCGATGCGCTGCGCGCTGGCGCGGGCGACTTCCTGCTCAAGCCCTTCTCGCTGGCGCAGGGGCTCAACGCGGTGCAGCGGTGTCTGGACCGCTCGCGGCTGCTGCGCGAGAACTACCTGCTGCGCCGCCAGCTGCCCGGCCAGGGTGGCGATCCGGACGGCTTTGTGGGGGCCTCCGAGCCGATGGTGCGGCTGCAGGCGCTGGTGCAGCGCATCGCGCCGCTGCCCTCGACCGTGCTGCTGCTGGGCGAGTCCGGCACGGGCAAGGAGCTGGCCGCGCGGGCCCTGCATCGGCTCAGCCCGCGCGCGGGGGCGTCCTTCGTGCCGGTGAACTGCGCCGCGATTGCTCCCGACCTGATCGAGAGCGAGCTGTTCGGTCATGTGAGGGGTGCCTACACCGGTGCGGCGGGTGCGCGCGAGGGGCTGTTCCACTACGCGCGCGGCGGCACGCTCTTCCTCGACGAGATCGCCGAGATGCCGCTGGCGCTGCAGGCGCGGCTGCTGCGGGTGCTCGAGCAGCGCCGGGTGCGCCCGGTCGGCGGCGAGCAGGAGATCGAGGTCGACGTGCGTCTGGTCGCCGCCACCCACCGCGACCTGCTCGCCGAGATCGAGGCCGGGCGTTTCCGCGCCGACCTCTACCATCGGCTGCGGGTGGTCGAGTGCACGCTGCCGCCGCTGCGTGATCGTCCCGAGGATGTGCCTGACCTGCTGGCGCATTTCCAGGCCGAGCTCTCGCGCCAGCTCGGCCTGCCCCCGGTCGAGATCACGCTGGCCGAGGTGCATCGGCTGCAGGCCTACGACTGGCCGGGCAATGTGCGCGAGCTCAAGAACCTGGTCGAGCGCTCGCTGATCCTGGGCTATCTGGCACTCGACAGCGTGACGGGCCTGCCGCCGGCGAGGGATGGCGTGCTGCCGTCCCTTCCGGCTGCCGGTGGCGCTGCGGGCAGCGACGACGCCTGCAGCGACAGCCTCGACGAGGTCGAGAAGCGCCACTGTCTGGGTGTGCTGGCGGCGGCCGGCGGCAACAAGTCGGAGGCTGCGCGGCGCCTGGGCATCTCACGCAAGACGCTCGAGCGCAAGTGCCTGGCCTGGGGCATGACATGACGGTGGCTGCCCGGCCGCGGCGTTTCGTCGATTCGCTGCGCGGCCGGCTGATGGCGCTGGGCGTGCTGCCTGTGCTGATCGCCGTGCCGCTGCTGGTGGTGGTGCTGGTGCTGGCCAGCGCGACCTACGACCGGCTGCTGACCCAGAAGGTTCGCGCCGACCTGGCCACCGCGAGCAACTACTTCGACCATGTGGTGACCGACACCGGCCATGGCGTGCAGGCGCTGGCCGGCTCGGCGGAGCTGGCCGAGCTGGCGGTGCTGAAGGGCGAGCACGGCGCCGATCCGGCCGCGGGCCTGGCGTCGCTGCTGGGCACGCACCGCGCCGAGCTGGCGCTCGACTTCCTGTGCCTGCTCGACCTGGAGATGCGGGTGCAGCGCTGCACCGGCGCGCTGGCGCCGGGCCAGGCCTATGGCGACTGGCCGGTGGTGCAGTCGGCCCGCCAGGGCCAGGCGCGCTCCGAGCTGGATGTGCTGGAGGCGCCGGTGCTGGAGGCGCTGGCGCCGGGGCGCGCCGCCCAGGTCCGCACCGTGCTGCGCCCGACCGCGAGCGCCCGGCTCGATCCGCGCCGCGAGGAGACGCGCGCGCTGGTCATCCACGCCGCCGCGCCCGTCTACCGGGCCGGGCGGCTGTCGGCGCTGCTGGTGGGGGGCAACCTGCTCAGCGGCAACATGGCGCTGGTCGAGCGGCTCGACGGCATCGTCTACCCGCCCGGCGCGCTGCCCGAGGACGGCCTGGGCAACGCGACCCTCTTCCTGGGCGACGTGCGCGTGGCCACGACGGTGCGCGAGCGCAGCGGCGAGCGGGCCGTGGGCACGCGGGTGTCGGCCGCGGTGCACGACGCGGTGCTCGGCCGCGGCGAGCGCTGGACCGACCGCGCCTTCGTCGTGAACGACTGGTACGTCTCGGGCTACCGCCCGCTCGACGACAGCCGCGGCCAGCGCGTCGGCATGCTCTACGTGGGCTTTCTGGAGGCGCCTTTCGCGGCCACCCGGCGCCATGTGCTGACCCTGGTGATCGGCGTCTTCGCGGTGACGCTGGCGGTGGCGCTGTGGCTGGGGCGGCGGTTGTCGCTGACCATCCTGCGCCCGGTCGAGCGCATGCACCAGGTCATGAGCGCGGTGGAGGCGGGCGCGCTCTCCAGCCGGGTCGACCTGCGCGAGCCGGGCGCCGGCGACGAGCTGGGCGAGCTCGCCGCCCACTTCGACCGTCTGCTGCAGCGTCTGGACGAGCAGACGCACGCGCTGCGCGAGCACGGCCGCAGCCTGGACGCCCAGGTGGCCGAGCGCACCCGCGCGCTGGAGGACACGCTGGCCGAACTGCACCGCGCGCAGAGCCAGATGATCCGCCAGGAGCAGCTCGCCGCTGTCGGCCAGCTCACCGCCGGTGTCGCCCACGAGATCAACAACCCGGTCGCGGTCATCCAGGGCAACCTCGACCTGATGCGCGAGCGCCTGGGCGAAGCCGCCGAGCCGGTGCGCCACGAGATCGGCCTGATCCGCGAGCAGGTGCAGCGCATCCGGCTGATCGTGGCGCGGCTGCTGCAGTTCTCGCGGCCGAGCGAGTACGCCAGCGCCACCGACCGGGTCGAGCCCAAGGCGCTGGTGCAGGACTGCCTGCTGCTGGTGGGCCACCTGCTGCGGCGCAGCCGCATCGCCGTCGAGCAGCAGGGCACCTCGGTGCGTGTGCTGCAGGCCAGCCGCACCGAGCTGCAGCAGGTGCTGGTCAACCTGATGGTCAACGCAATCCAGGCCATGCCCGAGCGGGGCGTGCTGCGCCTGACGGTGAAGGACCACGAGGCACCGGACCGGCGTGCCGGGGTGCGCTTCGAGATCGCGGACACGGGGCCGGGCATCGCGCCGGAGCTGCTCGAGCGGCTGTTCCAGCCCTTCTTCACCACCAAGCAGCATGGCGCCGGCACCGGCCTGGGCCTGTGGGTCAGTCGCACGCTGGTCGAGCGCGCCGGGGGCTGCATCGGCGTCGAGAGCGAGCCGGGGCAGGGGGCGTGCTTCAGCGTGTGGTGGCCGGCGGTGTGAGGTGTGGTGTCAATCGCCCTTGAAGCCGCTGCTGCGCACCACGCCGGCCCAGCGGCGCGCCTCGGCCACCAGCAGCCGCTCGGCCTCTGGCCGCGAGCTGCCGGTGATCGAGAATCCCGCCTCGCTCAGCTTGGCGCGGGTGTCCGGATGCTGGAGCGCGCCGACCGTCTGGCGCTGCAGCAGGTCGAGCAGCGCCGCCGGCGTGCCGGCGGGCGCCATCAGCATGAACCAGGCCGAGACGTCGAGCGCCGGCCAGCCGGCTTCGGCGAAGGTGGGCACCTCCGGCAGCGCGGCCAGGCGCGCGGGCGCGGTGGTGGCCAGCGCGCGCATGCGGCCGCCGCGGATCTGCGCCAGGCCCAGCGCGGTCGACACGAAGGCGCCGGCCACATCCCCGGCGATGATCGCGGTCACCGCATCCCCCGTGGCCCGGTAGTGGACCGGCTCGACCGCGAAGCCGGCGGCCTCGCCGAGCATGTCGGCGGCGAAATGGCCCGGCGTGCCGGCGCCGAAGGTCGCCAGGTTGGTGCGGTCACCCCGCGAGCGCGCGGCCTTGACGAAGGCGGCCAGCGTGGCGTGCGGCGAGCTGGCCGGCACCACGAACAGGAAGTCCGAGCGCACCGCCTCGCTGATGCCCGCCAGCTCGCGGGCCGGCGCGTAGGGCAGCTTCTCGAAGGCGGCCGGCGCGATCGCGATCGAGCCGACCTCGCCCAGCAGCAGCGTCGTGCCGTCGGGCGTGGCGCGCGCGACCGCCTGGGCGGCGATCTGGCCACCGGCGCCGGCGCGGTTGTCGACGATCACCTGCTGGCGCAGCTGATCGGCCAGGCGCTGCGCCAGCAGGCGCGCGACCATGTCCGGCCCGGTGCCGGGCGGAAAGCCGACGATCAGCCGGATCGGCCGGTCCGGCAGGCCCTGGGCCGAGGCGATCGGCCCCCAGGCGGCGAGCGGGGTCAGGGCGGCGGCGGCGAGCAGGCGGCGGCGGGCGAGAACGGTCATGCGCAGGTCTCCTGGTTCGAATCGCTGTCTTCCTCGGCATGCGAGGCGTCCGGCGGGGCGCGGGATGCCCGATGATCGACTCCCCGCCCTGACCGGAGCCCGATGATGACATCCTCCCCCTTTGCCTGCCCACCCGGCCTGACCCCGATGGCGCACCTGCGCTGCGAGGTCGGCACGCTCGCCAGCCTCGGTGCCGCGCCGGCCGGCGAGCGGCGCTTCGTTCCGCTGGGCGCCGGCGAGGTCAGCGGGCCGGAGCTGTCGGGCACGCTGGTCGAGGGCGGCATCGACTGGCAATGGATGCGCAGCGACGGCGTGCTCGAGATCGCCGCGCACTACGTGATCCGCGCCGACGACGGCGCGCTGATCGAGGTCCGCAGCGAGGGCCTGCGCCACGGCCCCGCCGAGGTCATGGCCCGGCTGGCCGCCGGCGAGGCGGTGCCGCGCCAGGACTATTTCTTCCGCACCCTGGTGCGCTTCACCACCGGCGCGCCGGCCTGGGCGCATCTGAACCGGGTGATGGCGCTGGCCACCGGCGAGCGCCGCGCCCGCCAGGTGCTGCTGGACCTCTACCGCATCAGCTGATCGGGCCGAGGCGCTCGGGCCCGCCGACGATGCCGTCGGCGCGCAGCCGCGCGATCTCGTCCTCGCCGTAGCCCAGCTCGCGCAGCAGCGCCGGCCCGTGCTCGCCCACCGAGGGCGGCGCGAGGCGCAGCGGCAGGCGCTGGCCGTCGAGCGCGAGCGGCAGCAGCGGCAGGCGCGTCTCCACCGGCTCGCCGGCGCCGCTGGCGTCGGCCGGCAGCGTGACCGGCGCCAGGCCGCCGGTGGCCGCCAGGTGCGGATCGTCGAAGAGCTCGTGCGGGCGCACGATCGGCGCGTAGGGCAGGCCGATGCGCTCGAAGCGCGCCGACAGCTCGGCCGCGTCGAAGCCGCCGAAGCGCTCGCGCAGCAGCGGCAGCAGCCACTCGCGGGCGCGCACCCGGTCGTTGTTCGTCGCCAGGCGGGCGTCGTCCTTCAGGTCGCTCCAGCCGAAGGCCTCGCACAGCAGCGTCCACTGGGTGTCGCTGACCGCGGCCAGGAAGATCTGCTCGCCCCCGGCGACCTCGAACACGTCGTACAGCCCCCAGGCGCTGATGCGCGCGGGCATGGGCGCGGCCGGGCGGCCGGTCACCGCGAACTGCATCATGTGCTGCGCCATCAGCAGCACGTTGTTCTCGAACAGCGCGCTCTGCACCTGGCGGCCGCGGCCGGTGCGCTCGCGCTGGGCCAGCGCCGCCAGCACGCCGATGGCGCCGAACAGCCCGCCCATGATGTCGTTGACCGAGCTGCCCGCGCGCAGCGGCCGCCCCGGCGGGCCGGTCATGTAGGCCAGGCCGCCCATCATCTGCACCACCTCGTCCAGCGCGGTGCGGTGCTCGTAGGGGCCGGGCAGGAAGCCTTTGTGCGAGACCTGGATCAGCCGCGGGTTCAGCCGTTCGAGCACCTCGACGCCCAGGCCGAGCCGCTCCATCGTGCCGCTCTTGAAGTTCTCGCTGAAGACATCGGCGCCGGCGGCCAGCCGCAGCACGATCTCGCGGCCGCGCGCGCTCTTCATGTCGAGCGCGATGCTCTTCTTGTTGCGGTTGAACATGCCGAAGAAGCCCGCGCCCGAGCCCAGCAGCCGGCGCGTGTTGTCGCCGGCCAGCGGCTCGACCTTGATCACCTCGGCGCCCAGGTCGGCCAGCACCATGCCGCAGCTCGGGCCCATCACCATGTGGGTGAACTCGATGACCCGCACGCCGGCCAGTGGCAGGGCGTCGTCGTGGCCTGTGTCCGGGGTGGGGGCGGCGCTCATGCGGCCTCCGGTGCGGTGGTGACGCCGGCCGGCCGGCGGCCGTCGGCGTAGACGAAGCCCGGCGGCAGTCCGGCCTCGGGCGTCATGCCGTGCAGCGGCTCGCCCGGCAGGCCGGCGCGCAGCACCTCGCGCGCGGCCATCAGCCGCTCCAGGTCGATGCCGGTGTCCAGGCCCATGGCCTCGAGCATGAAGACCAGGTCCTCGGTGACCACATTGCCCGAGGCGCCCGGTGCGCAGGGGCAGCCGCCCAGCCCGCCCTGCGAGCTGTCGAAGGTGCGCACGCCCGCGTCCAGCGCCGCCAGCACATTGGCCAGCCCCAGACCGCGGGTGTTGTGCAGGTGCGCCGCGCCCAGATGCCGGCCGATCGCCGCATGGACCTGGCGGAAGCGCCGGCGCACCTGCGCCGGGTCGGCCATGCCGGTGGTGTCGGACAGGCCGACCTCGTCGGCGCCGGCCTCGACCGCGGCGGCGGCCAGCCGCACCACCTCGTCCTCGGCCACCGGGCCCTGCAGCGTGCAGCCGAAGGCGGTCGACAGGCCCACCTCCAGCGCCACCCCAGGCGCGACGCGGTCGCGCAGCCGGGCCATGGCGCGCAGCTCCTCGAGCATCTGCGCGCGGCTGCGGCGCACGTTGGCCTGCGAATGCGCCTCGCTGGCCGACAGCGGCAGCGTCAGCTTGTGCACGCCGGCGGCCAGCGCCGCCTCTGCCCCGCGCAGGTTGGGCACCAGCGCCATCACCGTCCAGCCGGGCAGAGCGACGGCGTGGCGCACCACCTCGGCCACGTCGGCCATCTGCGGCAGGCGCGAGGCCGGCACGAAGGAGCCGACCTCGATCTCGCGCACCCCGGCGGCGTGCAGCGCGTCGATCCAGGCGAGCTTGGCGGCGGTCGGCATCACCGCGGCGAGGCTCTGCAGGCCGTCGCGCGGGCCGACCTCGCTGATCAGCACCGCCGGAGCGGCCGGGGACGCAGGGGATGATGGCAAGGGCATCGGGACTCCTTGGATTGTTCTGTAGAATGAAACAGGCGTTTCAATGAACGATCAGGATCATAGCCGATGCCCCGCAAGTCCATGAACCCGTCGGTTGCCGATGAGGGCGCCGCGCCCGGCGGCACCGCGGCGGTCGACCGCGCGCTCAGCCTGCTGTCGGCCTTCCGGCCGGGCGACCGCGCGCTGGGCGTGACCGAACTGGCCGAGCGCACCCGGCTGCACAAGAGCACCGCGCTGCGGCTGCTGAACTCGCTGGCGCATGCCGGGCTGCTGGTGCGCGACGAGACGGGGGGCTGGTCGCCGGGGCCGGAGATCGACCGGCTGGCGCAGGTGCGCGCGGCGGCCTTTCCGCTGGAGGCGGTGGCGCTGCCGCTGATGCGCGCGCTGGTGGCCGCCACCCAGGAGAGCGTGGCGCTGCATGTGCGCTCCGGCGCGCAGCGGCTGTGCCTGCTGCGGGTGGATTCGCCCCATCTGCTGCGCGACCATGTGCGCGCCGGCGACCTGCTGCCGCTGGAGCGCGGCGCCGGCGGCCGGGTGCTGCTGGCCTTTGCCGGCGAACCCGGCGCACTGAGCGAGCAGATCCGCCGGGACGGCTACCTGCTGCGCACCGGCGACCGGGTGGCCGGGCTCACCGGCATCTCGGCGCCGGTGTGGCGCTCGGGCGGCGCGGCCGGCGCCGCGCCGGTGCTGGTGGGGGCACTGACGCTCACGGTGCCCGAGCCGCGCATGCGCCCCGAGCTGGTCGGGGCGCTGCGCGAGACGGCCGCGCGCCTGAGCGCGGCGCTGGACGCGGGCTGAGCGCCGCTCAGCTGCGGCACTCGAAGCTGCTGGCGTCGTCCAGGCTGCCGGTGCCCTTGTAGCGCGCGACCTTCGGCCAGGCGCACAGCGGGCGGGTGCGGTCGACCGCCCAGCTCGAGGGCACGTCGGCATTGACGCCGCCGGCGTTGCCGGTGCCGCGTGCCTTGGCGGTGAGGCTCTCGGGCGCCTGGCCCTGCTCGACCCACTTCACCAGCGCCGAGACCGCGTCGAACTGGTCGGTGGCCGGGCCGCCCGAGCAGTGGCCCATGCCGGGCACGCGGAAGAGGCGCGCGAAGTCGCTGGCGTCGCCGCCGTTGGCCGCGGCCAGCGCCTTGTACCAGGTGGTGGTGTCCTCGACCGAGAAGATCGGGTCGCTCACGCCGTGGTAGACCATCATCTTGGCGCCGCGGTTCTTCAGCGCGGAGAGGCCGGTGGGCGAGGGCGGGGTCATGAAGGACATGGCCGACTCGGTGTAGGTCGCGTTGGTCGCCACGATCTGCTGCAGCAGCGTGTCGATGTTGGCGTTCAGCGCGAAAGTCACGCCATCGAAGCCGACCGGGCTGTCCGGTGGCGTCTTGAAGGTGAACGCCACCGCCACCGCGTCACGCTGCGAAGGCGAGGTGAAGGCCCAGGCCGGAATTCCCGAGCCGGCATAGCCCGGGTCGTAGGGGAAGCTGGCGTAGAACGCCTTGCCGCTGCCGTCGACCGCGCCGCTGAAGATGGGGGCGATGGCGGTCTTCTGCGCCGCGGTCAGACAGGTGCCGTCGCGGGTGCTGCCGCTGCAGGTCGGCACGTCGCGCTCCCACTGGAAGGCCGCCTGGCAGGCGTCGGTGTCCTGCACCAGGCCGTCGGTGGCGCCGTCGAGCGCGTCGCATTTCGCCAGCACCGCGTCGGCCACCACCTTGCGCTCGGCCGCGGTGATCGCGGTCGACAGGTCGGTCGCGGGGCTGGTGGCGACCATCGCGTAGCGCTGGCCCTTGTAGAGGTTGGCCACCGCCGCCTTGGGCAGATTGAAGCCGGGCGCGCCGACCAGGTAGCCGTCGTACTCCGCCGGCATGCGCGCGGCCGCGACCATCGTGTGGCGCCCGCCGTTGGAGCAGCCGCCGAAGTAGGCGCGGTCGGCCGGTCGGTTGTAGGCGGCCAGGATGATCGCGCGGGCGATCGGCGTGAGCTTGGCGGCGGCCTGGTAGCCGTAGTTCAGCCGCGCCTGCGGGTCGATGCCGAAGGCCGCAGCGTTCGGCGTTGCGGTGTGGCCGGCGTCCGAACTGAGCACCGCGAAGCCCTGCGCCAGCGCATGCGTCAGCGGCCCGCCGCCGGAGGCGCCGGTGGCGGTGAGCACATTGCCGTCCAGCCCGCCGTTGCCCTGGTGGAAGAAGCGGCCGTTCCAGGCCTTGGGCAGGCGCATCTCGAAGCGGATCGCGTAGCTCTGGCCGTCGATCAGGCTGGTGCGGGCCTCGGTCAGCGCGGTCACCTGGCAGTGTTCGGCCACATCCTGGCCGCCGATCTTCAGCGTGTCGGCTGCGATCGTGCTCACGGCCGAGATCGTGATGTTGCTTAATGAATTAAGCTGAGTGGCCAGGCTGGTGCAATCGCCCGACAGCGTGCCGGCCTGGGCGGCCCCGAGCTGCGGCAAGGCGGTGGGGGTCGCTGCGGCAGGGCTGTCGGCCGGGTCATCGCTGCCGCAGCCCAGCAGCGTCAGGACGGCGATTGTCGCCGGCAGCAGGGGCGCCGGGCGCCGGAGCGAGCGGCTGGGGATGGGGGTGTTCATGCGTGTCTCCTCATGTCGTTCTGGGCCGTGATGGAGCGGGATCCATGCAGCCTGATGCTTAATTTACTTAACTTCATGGCCGACATGATCCGGAGCAACCCTTGGCCCCGGTCCCGGCCCGTGCCGCGTGAGCGGCCACAATGGCCGCATGAGCCCTGCCGCCTCCGCCCCGCCGTCCTCCGATCCGATGGACCTGTCCGCAGGCCCCGAGCTGCCGCCCGGCGCCGGCACGGATGACGCCACGCCCGCAGGCCGCCTGCGCGAGGGGGCGCTGTCCACGCTGCTGGGCTACCAGCTCGCGCAGGCGGCGGTGACCACGACCGAGGTGTTCGAGACGCGGGTGGGCGAGGTGCACGACCTGCGGCCGGTCGAGTACACCCTCCTGATGCTGGTGGGCGGCAACACGCAGGTCTCGCCGACGCGGCTGGCGCGGGCGCTGGCGGTCACGCTGCCCAACATCAAGATGTGGCTGGACCGCATGGAGACGCGCGGTCTGGTGCGGCGCGAGCGCAGCGAGCGCGATCGCCGCATCCAGCATGTCACGCTGACCGAGGCGGGCGCGGCGCTGGCCGCGCAGGCCAGCGCGCTGCTGCACGAGGGCGAGCGCGAGGTGCTGGACGGTTTCAGTCCGGGCGAGCGGCTGCTGCTGGTGGAGCTGCTGCACCGGGTGGCGCGGGCGCGCGAGCGCCGGCGCTGAGGCCGCGCTCGATCACGGCCTCAGCGATGCGGAGTGTCCGGTCGTGGTTGTC
Source organism: Pseudomonadota bacterium (assembly GCA_030918015.1). Lineage (GTDB taxonomy): Bacteria > Pseudomonadota > Gammaproteobacteria > Burkholderiales > Burkholderiaceae_C > Sphaerotilus. Next base: position 3,053 of record JAUPTP010000012.1, on the reverse strand, counting down.
GCGGCCGTCGCGGGCGCATCCACCCCGCGCCACCAGGCCTGGCCCGGCTGCAGGGCGTCCAGCCCGACGCGCTCGCCCATGCGGGGCGTGGTCACGGAGACGCCCTGGGCGGCGGCGGCCTTCAGCACCCGCTCGAAGGGCTGCTGCCAGGGGTGGAAGGCCAGGTCGAAGGTGCCGTTGTGGATCGGCAGCAGCCAGCGCCCGCGCAGGTCCTGGTGGGCCTGGACCGTCTGCTCGGGGAGCATGTGGATGCGGCTCCAGCGCGGGTCGTAGGCGCCGGCCTCCAGCATCGTCAGGTCGAAGGGGCCCAGCCGCTCGCCGATGGTCCTGAAGCCGTCGAAGTAGCCCGAGTCGGCGCCGAAGAAGAGGCGGCGCTCGCCCGCCTCGATCACCCAGGCGCACCACAGCCGGCGGTTGGCGTCCGTCAGGCCGCGGCCCGAGAAGTGCTGCGTGGGCACCGCCGTCCAGCGGGCGCCGCCCACCGACGTGCCCTGCCACCAGGCGAGCTGGCGCATCCGGGCCGGGTCGATGCCCCATTGCACCAGCAGGTCGCCGACGCCGGTGGGGGCGATGAAGTGGGCCGCCTTGTCGCGCAGCGCCAGGATGCTGGCGTGGTCGAGGTGGTCGTAGTGGTCGTGCGAGATCGCCACCGCCTCGATCGGCGGCAGCTCCTCGATCGTGATCGGCGGCGCGTGGAAGCGCTTCGGCCCGGCCCACTGCACCGGCGAGCTGCGCGCGCTGAAGACCGGGTCGGTCAGCCAGAAGCGGCCCTGCAGCTTCATCAGCACCGTCGAGTGGCCCAGGCGCCAGAGGCTGTCGTCGGGCGCGGCCTCCAGGTCGGCGCGGGTCAGACGCTGCACCGGAATCGCGCCGGTGGGCACGGTGCTGGCGGGCTTGTTGAAGAAGAAGTCCCACCACAGCCCGAGCCGGCTGGCGGGGGGCGGGGCCTGATCGTCGTCGGTCGGGGCCGGCGAGGGGGAAGGCGGGGTCATGGCATCGCTCCGGAGGGGGGACGAGGAGGCGGAGGGCGCCGGGCTGCAGCCGGCGAGCAGGGCGCCCGCCAGCAGCAGGCCCGTCAGGCGGGCGGCGAGCGAGCGGGCGCGCGGGCTCACAGGGCCTTCTTCAGGATCGTCTCCAGCACCTCGCGGGAATAGGTTTCGGCCAGGCCGAACCAGCGCGCGTTGCCTTCCAGGTTGTCGAGCAGCGCCGGCAGGTCGGCCGCGGTGATGCCCAGCTGCGACAGCCGGGTGGGCGTGCCGATGCGCTCGAACCAGGCCTCCAGCGCGGCGATGCCCTGCTCGGGCGTGTCGCGGCCGAACACCTCGCGGGCGAAGCGGGTGAACTGCGCCGGGTTGCGGCCGTGGTACCACTTCATCCACGCCGGCATCACCACCGACAGCCCCGCGCCGTGCGGCACGTTGAACAGCGCCGACAGCGCGTGCTCGATCATGTGGTTCGGATAGCCGAAGCCCGAGGTGCCGGCGTAGGTCAGGCCGTTGAGCGCCTGGGTCGAGGCCCAGGCGAACTGGGCGCGGGCGTCCAGGTCGGCGGGGTGCTCCATCAGCGTCTCGGTGGTCTCGATGACGGTGTTGACGATGGCCTCCACCAGCCGCGACGAGAAGGCCGGCTGCACGGTGGCGGTGAAATAGCCCTCGATCGAGTGCGCGATGATGTCCGCGGCCGAGTAGGCCAGATAGTCGCGCGTGACCGTCTGCATCAGCGCCGGGTTGACGATGGACACGGTCGGGAAGGTGTGCGGCGACTGGATCGCGAACTTCTCCTTCGTCGCCTCGTTGGTGACGACCGCGCCGGGGTTCATCTCGCTGCCGGTGGCCGCCAGCGTCAGGATGGCGAAGATCGGCAGCGCCGAGGCCACCGGCGCGCGGCCGATGAAGAGATCCCACACGTCGCCGTCATGGCGCACGCCGGCGGCGATCGCCTTGGCGCTGTCGAGCACCGAGCCGCCGCCCACCGCCAGCACGGCGTCCACGCCGTGGGCGCGCGCCAGCGCCACGCCCTCGCGCACCTTCGAGATCACGGGGTTGCTGACGATGCCGCCGAACTCGACGAAGCCGATGCCGCGCTCCTCCAGGCTCTGGCGCACGGTGTCGAACAGGCCGTCGCGCTTGATGCGCTCGCTGCCGAAGCACAGCAGCACCGAGCGCACGCCGTGCTCGGCCAGATGCTGGCCGATCAGCCGCTCCTTGCCGGTGCCGAAGTCGAGGCGGGTGGGGTTGTGGAAGGTGAAGCTGTCCATGGTCGTGTCCTTCAGGGGCCCGGGGGCCGGGTCGGGCAGCGCGATGCTGCGCTGCGATGAAGGGCACTGTAGGTCGCGCCTCCCGGCGCGAATAGCGTGCAATCCTTTGAAGGATTGGAAAGAAGAACTTGCGACTGGCCGATCAGTCGGCCGCGGGCGCCACCGCGATCACCCGGCGCGCGGGGTGCTGCGGGCGCTCGGCGCGGGCGCGCAGCTGGCCGCAGCCGGCGTCCACGTCCTGGCCGGCGGAGCGGCGCAGGCGGGTGAGCACGCCGCGCTGGTTGAGCCAGCGCGCCATCTCGGCCGCGCGCTCCCAGCTCGGGCGGCGGAAGCCGCTGCCTTCCACGCTGTTGAACGGGATCAGGTTCATCATCGCGTACTTGCCCGTCAGCAGCGTGGCGATGCCTTCGAGCTCGTCGTCGCCGTCGTTGACGCCTTCGAGCAGCGTCCACTGGTACTGGATCGGGTACTGGGTGGCCTGCGCGTAGTCCTCGGCCAGGCGCACCAGCTCGGCCGGGGCCAGGGCCGGCGCGCGCGGCAGCAGCTCGGCGCGCAGCGCCGGCCGCGTGGTGTGCAGCGACAGCGCCAGCGCCGGCTTCACGGGCCCCTGCGGCAGGCGCTCGAACACCCGCAGATCGCCCACGGTCGAGAACACCAGCTCCTTGTGGCCGATGTTGCCGGCGGTGCCGAGCAGCTCGATGGCGTCCATCACCTCGTCGAGGTTGTGCGCCGGCTCGCCCATGCCCATGAAGACCACGCGGCGCACGCCCTTCAGGCCGGGGCGCTGCTGCCGCGC
>JAUPTP010000344.1 GCA_030918015.1 Pseudomonadota bacterium | reverse complement strand
GCATCTTCGCCTTCCTCGATCCCTGGGCCAAGGACAACGCCGACGGCAAGGCCTACCAGCTGACGCACTCGCTGATCGCCTTCGGCCGGGGCGAATACTTCGGCCAGGGTCTGGGCCAGTCGCTCGAGAAGCTGCACTACCTGCCCGAGGCGCACACCGACTTCCTGCTGGCCATCATCGGCGAGGAGCTGGGCATCGTCGGCGTGGGCATCGTCATCGTCGCCTTCTTCTGGATGGTGCGGCGCATCTTCGTGATCGGCCGCCAGGCGGTGGCGCTCGACCGGGTGTTCTCGGGCCTGACCGCACAGGGCATCGGTCTGTGGATGGGCGGGCAGACCTTCATCAACATGGGCGTCAACCTGGGCGTGCTGCCCACCAAGGGCCTGACGCTGCCGCTGATGAGCTACGGCGGATCGGCGATCATCCTGACCTGCGTGGCCCTGGCGGTGGTGCTGCGCATCGACATGGAAAACCGCCAGATCCTGAGAGGAGGGCGCCCATGAGCGCGTCGGCACCGCGTCATCTGGTCATCATGGCCGCCGGCACCGGCGGTCACATCATGCCGGGCCTGGCGGTGGCGCGCGAGATGATGCGCCGCGGCTGGACCGTCAGCTGGCTGGGCACGCCGAAGGGCATGGAGAACCGCCTGGTGCCGCCGACCGGCATCCCGATGGACACCATCGGCTTCGCCGGCCTGCGCGGCAAGGGCGCGCTCGGGCTGCTGCGCGGCGGGCTGCAGCTCGCGCGGGCGCTGGCGCAGTGCCTGGGCATCCTGAAGCGGCGTTCGACCACGGCGGTGCTGGGCATGGGCGGCTATGTCTGCTTTCCCGGCGGCCTGGTGGCTCGGCTGCTGGGGCGGCCGCTGATGCTGGTCAATGCGGATGCGGGCCTGCTGCTGTCGAACCGCTCGCTGCTGCGCTTCGCCGACCGGGTGGCCTTCGGCTTCGATGGCGAGGCCGCGCGCGGCGTGGCCCAGGGCATCGTCACCGGCAACCCGGTGCGCACCGAGATCGAGGCGATCGCGCCGCCCGAGCAGCGCTTTGCCGGCCGCACCGGCCCGTTGCGGGTGCTGGTGGTCGGCGGCAGCCTGGGCGCGCAGGTGCTCAACGAGACGCTGCCGCGCGCGCTGGCGCGCCTGCGGCCGGCCGAGCGCCCGGTCGTCACCCACCAGACCGGCGTGGCGCACCTCGAGACGGTGCGCGCGGCCTATGCGCAGGCCGGGCTCGACCCGTCGGCGGCCGGGCTGGAGGTCGTGCCCTTCATCGAGGACATGCCGCGCCGCCTGGCCGAGTGCGACCTGATCGTCTGCCGCGCCGGCGCGGTGACGGTCAGCGAGCTGTGCGCCGCCGGCGTGCCCAGCGTGCTGGTGCCGCTGATCGTCAGCACCACCTCGCACCAGCGCGACAATGCGATCTGGATGGACCGCCAGAAGGCGGCCATTCATCTGCCGCAGGCCGAGCTCTCGCCCGAATCGCTGGCCGAGCTGCTGCGCCGGCTCGACCGCACCCGGCTGCTGCAGATGGCGCAGCGCGCACGCACGCTGGCGCAGCCGCGTGCGGCCCAGCGTGTCGCCGACGAGATCGAGCACCTCACGAATCCCCTGATGACGACCCTCAAGCAAGCATGAAGCACGCCGTCAAGCACATCCACTTCGTCGGTGTCGGCGGCGCCGGCATGAGCGGCATCGCCGAGATCCTGCACAACCTCGGCTACACCGTCTCCGGCTCCGACCAGGCCGACGGCGCGGTGACCCGCCGGCTGGCCGAGCTGGGCATCCGCATCCACATCGGCCATGACGCCGCGCACATCGAAGGCGCCGAGGCGCTGGTCACCTCCACCGCGGTGAAGGGCGACAACCCCGAGGTGATCGCCGCGCGCTCGCGCCGCATCCCTGTGGTGCCGCGCGCGGTGATGCTGGCCGAGCTGATGCGCCTGAAGAAGGGCATCGCGATCGCCGGCACGCACGGCAAGACGACCACCACCTCGCTGGTGACCAGCGTGCTGGCCGAGGCCGGCGTCGATCCCACCTTCGTCATCGGCGGCAAGCTCAACTCGGCCGGCGCCAACTCGGCGCTGGGCTCGGGCGAGTACATCGTCGTCGAGGCCGACGAGTCCGACGCCTCCTTCCTGAACCTGCTGCCGGTGCTGTCGGTCGTCACCAACATCGACGCCGACCACATGGACACCTACGGCCATGACTTCGCGCGGCTGAAGGCGGCCTTCGTTGACTTTCTGCACAAGATGCCGTTCTACGGCTCGGCGGTGCTGTGCACCGACGATCCCGGCGTGCGCTCGATCCTGCCGATGATCTCGCGCCCGGTCATCAGCTACGGCCTGGGCGAGGACGTGCAGGTGCGCGCGGTCGACGTGCAGGCACTGCCCGGCGGCCAGATGCGCTTCACCTGCCAGCGCCGCAACGGCGTGACGCTGCCGGACCTGCAGATCACGCTGAACCTGCCCGGCGAACACAATGTGCGCAACGCGCTGGCGGCCATCGCCATCGCCACCGAGCTGGAGCTGCCGGACGCGCCGATCGTCGCCGCGCTGGCCAAGTTCGGCGGCGTGGGCCGGCGCTTCCAGCGCTGGGGCGACCACCCGGCGCGCGACGGCGGCCAGTTCACGCTGATCGACGACTACGGCCACCATCCGGTCGAGATGGCCGCGGTGATCGCCGCCGCGCGCGGCGCCTTCCCCGGCCAGCGCCTGGTGCTGGCCTTCCAGCCGCACCGCTACACCCGCACCCGCGACTGCTTCGAGGACTTCGTCAAGGTGCTGGGCAGCGCCGACGCGGTGCTGCTGACCGAGGTCTACGCCGCCGGCGAAGCGCCGATCGTCGCCGCCGACGGCCGCGCCATGACCCGCGCGCTGCGGGTGGCCGGCCGGGTCGACCCGGTCTTCGTCGACGACATCGCCGAGCTGCCGCAGGTGATCCTGGAGCAGGCGCGCGGCGGCGACGTCGTCATCGCGATGGGCGCGGGCTCCATCGGCGGCGTGCCCGCCAAGGTGATCGAGCGGCTGAACGATCTGCTGAAGGAGCGTGCGTGATGAGTGCCCAGAGTCCCCAGGAACCGGTCGTGAGCGTCGATCCCCGCGCGCTGGGCAAGGTGGCGGTGCTGATGGGCGGCACCTCCGCCGAGCGCGAGATCTCGCTGATGAGCGGCTCGGGCGTGCTGGCGGCGCTGCGCTCGCGCGGCGTCGACGCGCATGCCTTCGACCCGGCCGAGCGCGACCTGCACGAGCTGCGCGAGCAGGGCTTCGAGCGCGCCTTCATCGCGCTGCACGGCCGCCACGGCGAGGACGGCTGCGTGCAGGGCGCGCTCGAGATGATGGGCATCGCCTACACCGGCTCCGGCGTGATGGCCTCGGCCATCGCGATGGACAAGGTGATGACCAAGCGCGTCTGGATCGCCGAGGGGCTGCCCACGCCGGCGCATGTGCGCCTGGCGCCCGAGGAGCAGTCGCCCGAGGCCGTCGCCGCGCTGCCGGCGCGCCTGGGCCTGCCGCTGATCGTCAAGCCGCCGCGCGAGGGCTCGTCGATCGGCGTGACCAAGGTGCTTGAGGCGGCGCATGTCGCCGCGGCGGTCGAGGAGTCGCTGCGCCATGATCCGGACGTGCTGGCCGAGGCCTTCATCGCCGGCGACGAGATCACCTGCCCGGTGCTGGGCGAGGGCGAGAGCGCGCATGCGCTGCCGGTCATCCGCATCGTGCCGCCCGAGGCCGGCTACGACTACCAGAACAAGTATTTCACCGACGAGGTGCGCTACCTCTGCCCGAGCGGCCTGCCCGAGCACGAGGAGCGCGAGATCCAGCGCATCGTCGTGGCGGCCTACAAGGCGCTGGGCTGCCGCGGCTGGGGCCGCGCCGACCTG
>JAUPTP010000343.1 GCA_030918015.1 Pseudomonadota bacterium | reverse complement strand
GTGCCCACCGGCACCCGCAAGTCGACCTACGCGTCGCCGGAGTTCCAGAAGGCCGCCCGCTTCGCCGCCGCCGAGAAGGCCGCGATCGACAGCGCCAACCCGACCGACTCGACGCTGCCGAAGTCGCCCTACATCGGCGTGCAGTTCGCGGCGATCCCCGAGTTCCAGGCCATCGGCATCGCCGTCGGCCAGCAGATGAGCGCGGCGCTGGCGGGCAAGACCTCGGTCGACGCCGCCCTGAAGACCGGCCAGCAGGCCGCCGAGCGCGAGATGAAGAAGGCCGGCTACTACAAGTGAAGTGATGTAGCCGACTTCTCGACCCTCTCCCTGTGGTGAGGTGAGGCATGGCCGGCAGGCGTGAAGACGGGCCGGGGGCGACCTCGACCCCCTTCACGACCTGACCGGCCGCGCACGATGGTGGACCCATGAACCGATTCCTGCCCCGCGCCCTGATGGCGCCCGCGGTGGCCACGCTCTTCCTGTGGATGATCGTGCCGCTGGTGATGACGCTGTACTTCAGCGTGATCCGCTACAACCTGATGCAGCCCGACCAGAGCGGCTTCGTCGGACTCGAGAACTTCGAATACTTCGTCACCGACCCGTCGTTCACGACCTCGGTGATCAACACGCTGCTGCTGCTGGGCAGCGTCATCGTGATCACGGTGGGTCTGGGCGGCGCGATCGCGCTGCTGATCGACGACCCGTTCCCGGGCCGCGGCCTGGTGCGCATCCTGCTGATCAGCCCCTTCTTCGTCATGCCCACGGTCAATGCGCTGCTGTGGAAGAACATGATGATGAACCCGATCTACGGCGTGCTGGCGCAGGTCTGGCAGGCCTTCGGCGCCGCGCCGGTGGACTGGCTGACCGACTGGCCGCTGCTGAGCGTGATCATCATGGTGAGCTGGCAGTGGCTGCCGTTCGCGACGCTGATCTTCGTCACCGCGCTGCAGTCGATGGACCGCGAGCAGATCGAGGCCGCCCGCATGGACGGCGCCAACTACCTGCAGCAGCTGCGCTACCTGTACCTGCCGCACATGAGCCGCTCGGTGGCGGTGGTGGTGATGATCGAGATGATCTTCCTGCTCAGCGTGTTCGCCGAGATCTACACCACCACCGGCGGCGGTCCGGGGGATGCCAGCACCAACATGGCCTTCCTGATCTTCAAGCAGGCGCTGCTGAACTTCGATGCGGGCGTGGCCTCGGCGGGTGCGCTGTTCGCGGTCGTGCTGGCCAACATCGCCGCCGTCTTCCTGATCCGCCTGGTCGGCAAGAACCTGGACAAGTGAGGAGCCTCCCGATGTCGTCCCGTCCCTCCTCCCTGACGCCGGTGCTGCTGGCGCGCACCGCAGCCGCCTGGCTGGTCACGCTGGTGCTGTTCTTCCCGCTGGGCTGGCTGGCGCTCACCGCCTTCAAGACCGAGCTGCAGGCCATCGCGGTGCCGCCGCAAGTCTTCTTCACCCCGACGCTGGAGAACTTCCACGAGGTGCAGGAGCGCAGCGACTACCTGCACTACGCCTGGAACTCGGTGGTGACCAGCGTGCTGTCGACCCTGCTGGGCCTGCTCCTGGCCGGCCCGGCCGCCTACGCGATGGCCTTCTTCAAGGGCCCCCGGACCAAGGACATCCTGATGTGGATGCTCTCCACCAAGATGATGCCGGCGGTGGGCGCGCTGGTGCCGATCTATGTGCTGGCGCAGAAGACCGCGCTGCTCGACACGCAAGCAGGGCTGATCATCGTCTTCACCCTCTCCAACCTGCCGATCATGGTCTGGATGCTCTATTCGGGCTTCCGCGAGATCCCCCCCGAGATCCTCGAGGCCTCGCGCATGGACGGCGCCACCCTCTGGCAGGAGGCCACGAAAGTGCTGCTGCCGCTGTCGCTGGGCAGCTTCGCCTCCACCGGCCTGCTGTGCCTGGTGCTGAGCTGGAACGAGGCCTTCTGGTCGCTCAACCTCAGCGCCGCCAACGCCGGCACGCTGGCCGCGCTGATCGCGCAGTACTCCAGCCCCGAGGGCCTGTTCTGGGCCAAGCTGTCGGCCGCCTCGCTGCTGGCGATCGCCCCGATCGTCGTCTTCGGCTGGTTCAGCCAGAAGCAGCTGGTGCAGGGCCTGACCTTCGGCGCCGTGAAGTGACCGGCGCAGTCAACCATTCCACGAGACATCCTCCCATGGCCTACCTGCAACTCCAGGGCATCGAGAAGTTCTTCGGCGAGCACCGCGCCATCAAGGGCGTGGACCTCACCATCGAGAAGGGCGAGTTCATCGTCTTCGTCGGCCCGTCGGGCTGCGGCAAGTCCACGCTCTTGCGCCTGATCGCCGGCCTCGAGCAGATCGACGGCGGCCGGCTGGTGCTCGACGGCCGCGACATCACCCACGCGCCCTCCTCCAAGCGCGACCTGGCGATGGTGTTCCAGAGCTACGCGCTCTACCCGCACATGAGCGTGTTCGAGAACATGAGCTTCGCGCTCAAGCTCGCCAAGGAAGACCCCGCCCTCATCCGCGAGAAGGTCGAGCGCGCCGCCAAGATCCTCAACCTCACGCAATACCTCGAGCGCACCCCGAAGGCGCTCTCCGGCGGCCAGCGCCAGCGCGTGGCCATCGGCCGCGCCATCGTGCGCGCCCCGAAGGTCTTCCTCTTCGACGAGCCGCTCTCCAACCTGGACGCCGCGCTGCGCGGCCAGACCCGCGTCGAGATCGCCAAGCTGCACCGCGACCTCGGCGCCACCACGATCTATGTCACCCACGACCAGGTCGAGGCCATGACCCTGGCCGACCGCATCGTCGTGCTGCGCGACGGCCTGATCGAGCAGGTCGGCACGCCGCTGGAACTCTACGACCGCCCCGCCAACCAGTTCGTCGCCCAGTTCATCGGCTCGCCGCAGATGAATGTGGTCGAAGGCCGCCACCTGCCGCAGGTGGCCGGCGTGCCCGCGGGCGGCTTCGTGGGCCTGCGCCCGGAGGACGTGACGCTGCAGGCGGCCGCCCAGGCTCCGGCCGGCGGCCTGCCCGGCACGGTCGATCTGGTGGAGTCGCTCGGCGCCGAGACGCTGATCTACGTCACCGTCGACAGCGGCGCGCAGCTGGTCTCGCGCCAGCCGGTGCGCTCCGGCCTGCACAACGGCGACCGCGTGGGCGTCTTCGTCGAGGCGGCCAATGCGCACCGCTTCGACGCCCAGGGCCGCGCTGCCCGCGCCGGCTGATTCTGCGCTTTCACGGGGGAAATTCGATGAAGAACCGTCCTTTCGAAGGCCAGGTGGCCGCGATCACCGGCGCGGCCTCCGGCATCGGCCGCGCCAGCGCCGAGGCGCTGCTGGCCGGCGGCGCCCGCGTGGTGCTGGTCGACCGCGACGCCGCCGGCCTGGCGGCGATGCAGGCCGAGCATGGCGATGCGGTCATCCCGCTGCAGCTCGACCTGCTCGACGCCGCGCAGTGCCGCACGCTGGTGCCGCAGGTGCTGGCCCTGGCCGGCCGGCTCGACATCCTGCACGCCAACGCCGGGCTCTACATCGGCGGCGACCTGGTCGATGCCGACACCGACGCGATCGACCGCATGCTGCAGCTCAATGTCGCGGTGGTCATGAAGAACGTGCGCGACGCGCTGCCCCACATGATCGAGCGCGGCTCGGGCGACATCCTCGTCACCAGCTCGCTGGCGGCGCACTACCCCACGCCGTGGGAGCCGGTCTACGCGTCGTCCAAGTGGGCGATCGACTGCTTCGTGCAGACCACCCGCCGCCAGGTCTTCAAGCACGGCCTGCGGGTGGGCTCGATCTCGCCGGGCCCGGTGCTGACCGGCCTGATCGCCGACTGGCCCGCCGACAAGCTGGCCCAGGCGCGCGCCTCCGGCAGCCTGATCGAGCCGGCCGAGATCGGC
>JAUPTP010000342.1 GCA_030918015.1 Pseudomonadota bacterium | reverse complement strand
GGTATGACTCGGTCGCGCTGAAGTCCGATCTGGAACTGGGCGGCACGGACCAGAAGTTCAATCTGCTGATGGGTCGCCACCTGCAGCAGGAATATGGCCAGGAGCCGCAGTGCATCCTGACGATGCCGCTGCTGGTGGGCCTGGACGGCGTGGACAAGATGTCCAAGTCCAAGGGCAACTACATCGGCATCAGCGAGCCGGCCAACGCGATGTTCGCCAAGCTGCTGTCGATCAGCGACGACCTGATGTGGACCTACTTCACGCTGCTGAGCTTCCGCAGCGAGGCCGACATCGCGGCGCTGAAGGCCGAGGTGGCGGCGGGTCGCAATCCGAAGGATGCCAAGGTGATGCTGGCCAAGGAGATCACCACGCGCTTCCACGGCGCGGCGGCAGCCGATGCGGCCGAGCAGGACTTCCAGAACCGCTCGAAGGGCGGCATTCCGGACGAGATCCCGGAGGTCGCGCTGTCGGGGGCGCCGCTGGGCATCGGCGCGCTGCTCAAGCAGGCCAACCTGGTGGCCTCGTCGAGCGAGGGCCTGCGCATGGTCGAGCAGGGCGGCGTGCGCATCGACGGCGCGGTCGTCAGCGACAAGGGCCTGAAGGTCGAGGCCGGCACCTTCGTCGTGCAGGTCGGCAAGCGCAAGTTCGCCAAGGTCACGCTGGGCTGAGATCCGGCCAGCAAAAAGGGGCCGCGCTGGCGGCCCCTTTCAGGGATTTCAGTCCTCGTTGGCTCCCGGCAAGGCCGCGGGCAGCAGCCAGTGCCGGAGCCGGTGCCTTCAGTCGGCGTACTGGCCGGCGGCCTTGATGGCCGGGCCCCACTTGCCGATCTCCGCCTCGACGAACTTCTTGTGCTCGGCCGGGTTGACGCGCGCGTCGCTGACGACCACGGCGCCCAGCGCTTCCTCGCGCTTGTGGAACTCGGCGTCCTTCAGCGCGGTCTTCAGCGCGCCGTTGATCTTGTCGAGCACCGCCTTCGGCGTGCCCTTCGGGGCGTACAGGCCATGCCAGATGGTGACGTTGAAGCCCTTCAGGCCGACCTCGTCGAGCGTGGGCAGCTTCGACAGCGCAGGGATGGCCAGTCGCTTGGTCGTGGTCACGCCATAGGCCTTGACCTTGTTGCCCTCGATCTGCGACAGGGTGTTGGTGGTCTGGTCGCACATCAGGTCGACCTGGCCGCCGATCAGGTCGGTCATCGCCGGGCCGGTGCCCTTGTACGGCACGGTGGTCATGTCGACCTTCATGCTCTGCTGGAACAGCAGTCCGCACAGGTGCGAGGCCGAACCCAGGCCCGCGTTGGCCAGGTTGATCTTGCCCTTGTTGCCGTCCACCCATTTCACCAGCTCGGTGAAGTTGTTCGCCGGCAGCGTCGGGCGGGCGATCAGCGTCATCGGCACTTCGTTGACCAGACCGAGGTACTCGAAGTCGTTGAGCGCGTCGTACTGCAGCTTGCGGTACAGGGCCGGTGCGGTGGCCATCGCGACATGGGTCAGCAGCAGCGTGTGGCCGTCCGCGCTGGCCTTGGCGACCTTGGTGTGGCCGAGCGTGCCGCCGGCGCCGGCGACGTTCTCGATGATGATCTGGCCGCCCAGCGGCTTGCGGATCGCCTCGGCCAGATCACGCGCGACCTTGTCGGTCGGGCCGCCGGCGGCGAAGGGCACGACGAGGGTGACCGGCTTCTCGGGGTAGTTCTGGGCTGCGGCGCAGAGGGACATCGTGGCGAGAGTCACGGCCGTGAGCAGACGCTTCATGGGGTCTCCGTTTTCTTGGGGCAGAGGGATCGCGGGGGCATCGGATCGGCTCAGGCCCGCCCGGTGCGGGCGGGCTGGGCCGATGCGCTGGGCATGGTAGCCGCGTCCTGGACGCTGGAGATCTCGGAAACTACTTAACCCGCGATCAGGGGGCTTTCGGGCGTGAGCATCCCTCGGATTTCTGCGGTCGTCGTGGTGCGTGGCCGCGCACGGTGCGGACGGTCGCGTCTCAGTGCACGAAGCCGATCGGCGAGCGCCGCCCTGCACCGGCCTCGGGCAGGTCGGCCAGCAGGATGGTGGTGCGCCGCGCCAGCTTGGCGTTGCCGAAGGCGGTCATCCAGGCGCGGCGCATCTCGCGGGGCGCCATCTCGGCGAAGCGCTCGAGCACCGCCTCGGAGGGCGTCTCGTCGAAGCGCCGGCCCCAGTCGTGCGCGGCGCGGATCGAGGCGTGCAGCCTGAGCGCGATCTGGCGGGCTGCGGCCGCGTCCGGCCGCTCGATCTCGTGCACGTTGACCCGGTTGAGGATCGGCTCGGGGATCGCGCGCTCGTCGTTGGCGGTGGCGACCCAGATCACCTGGCTGGCGTCGATCGCCACCTCGGCGAACTCGTCGGTGAAGCTGTGCGCGGTGTCGTGCTCGAGCAGGCTGTAGAGCGAGCCCAGCGGATCGTAGGCCTGCTCGCCGCCGGCCTTGTCGATCTCGTCGATGACGATGACCGGGTTGGCGTACTGGCCGTCGACCAGCGTCTCGAAGACCTTGCCGGGCCGTGCGCCCTTCCACTGGCTCGAGGCGCCCGACAGCACCCAGCCGGCGGTCAGCGAGCTCATCGGCACCATCCCCATTCCGGTGCCCAGCAGCCCGGCCAGCGCCCTGGCGAAGTGCGTCTTGCCCACGCCGGGCGGGCCCAGCAGCAGCATCGGCGTGATCTCGAGCGCATCGCCGCTGTCCTCGCACAGCGCGATCTGGCGGCGCACGTCGTCGAGCACCGCATGGAAATTGGGCAGCTCCTCGTAGAGGTGCGCCATCGCCGGCAGGCCGGCGGGCTTGACCTGGAAGCGCTCGGGGCCTTTTTCCAGCATGCGCTCGTAGGTGGCGCGCAGGTTCTCGTGCTCCTTGCCGGCGAGCTTGCCGAGGCGGCGTTCCACCTCGTCAAGCCGGTAGACAGAGCGCATCTGGGCGATCGGCAGCATGTCAGTCTCCTGAAGATCCGGAAATCCGGGAACCTGGACGAGAACAAGCATGCCGCAGGCCAGCGCGCGGTGTCATCCCGGGATGGTCCCCCAAGTGGGGGCTGATCCATCGATCCGTGCCGTGTGGCACGGACGCTCACTTGACGAAGGTATTGAGCTGGATGATCGGCAGCAGCACCGCCAGCACGATCACCATGACCACGCCGCCCATGCCGACGATCAGCAGCGGCTCCAGGATCGTGGCCGTCTGCATCGCGCGGCGCTGCACCTCGGCGCCGAGCTGGGTGGCGGCGCGCTGCAGCATCAGCGGCAGCTCGCCGGTCTGCTCGCCCAGGCGGGCGAACATCGACAGCAGCCCCGGGAAGCGTTTCTTCGCCGCCAGCGCCGAGGCCAGCGGCGCGCCCTCGCGCACCTGCACCAGCGCGTCCATCGCGTCGGCGCGCATCGCGCGGTTGGACAGCGTCTCGGCCGCGGCCTGCAGCGCCTTCAGGATCGGCACCCCGGAGCCGGCCAGCATCGCCAGCGTGCCGGCGAAGCGCGCGGCGTTGTAGCCGCGCGCCAGCCGGCCGAACAGCGGCAGGCGCAGCACCGCCGCGTCGAGCTGCTCGCGGGTGGCCTCGTTGCGGCGCATCAGCGCCAGCGTGGCGCCCGCGCCGATCAGCGCCAGCAGCAGCGCCCAGCCCCACTGGCGCAGGAAGGCGCTGATCGCCAGCATCGCGCTGGTCAGCAGCGGCAGCGCCTTCTTGCTGCCCGCGAAGACCTGCGCCACCTGCGGCACCACATAGGTCACCAGGAAGATGACGATCACCACCGCCACCACCGAGACGATGGCCGGATACAGCGTCGCGCCGATCAGCTTGGCCTTGAGCGCCTGGCGCTCCTCCAGGTCGTCGGCCAGGCGCTCGAGCACCCGGCCGAGCTGGCCGCTCTGCTCG
>JAUPTP010000341.1 GCA_030918015.1 Pseudomonadota bacterium | reverse complement strand
GATCCAGGGCAGCTCGACCGGCGCGCCGGTCTGCAGCACCACTACCGTGTTCGGGTTGGCGGCCACGACGCGCTCGATCAGCGCGTTCTGGCCGTGCGGCAGGCGCATGTCGGGGCGGTCCAGGCCCTCGCAGTCCCACTCGTCGTTCAGGCCGACGAAGACCAGCGCGACGTCGGCCTGGCGCGCGGCGGCCTCGGCGGCGGCCAGATCCGCCTCGCCGCACGGGCGGTGCAGGCCCAGGCGCAGCGCCTTGAAGGCCACGTCGACCCCGGTCGGCGAGGAGAACTCGACCGCGATGCGCAGCGGCTGGCCGGCGCGCAGCGTGCGGCGCACGATGCGCTCGTCGCAGCCGAAGGTGAAGTAGGTGTCGCCGCGCGACCAGCTTTCCCAGGCGTCGATCACCAGTTCGCCGTCGATCAGCACGCGCGCGCGCCCGGCGCTGGTCAGCGAGACGAGGTGCTCGCCGTCCTCGGCGGGCGTGTGCTCCAGCGTCGCACGGGCGCTGAAATGCATCGGATCGATGCCGGCCTCGACATCGCCGGCCCAGACCTTCTCGCTGCTCGGGTAGACGGCCTGGGCCACCGGCGCGCCGCTCAGGTCGGCGCTGGCGTAGAACTCGACCGCCATCGGCTGCTTCAGCACCGGCACCCAGCGGTGGCAGTCGGCGCCGGTCACGCTCAGGATCGTCGCGTCGGTCTGCGCGGCCAGGCCCTGGCGCGGCGTGACGCGGTGCAGCGCGTTCACGTTGGCGCTGCCGCCGCCCATGATGCGGGCGGTCTCGGCGCTGGGGCCGATCAGCGCCATGGTGCGGACGGTGCGGGCGGTGCCGGCGTCCAGGTTCAGGGGCAGCAGGCCGCCCTCGTTCTTCAGCAGCACGCTGCCGGCCGCGCCCAGGCGGCGGATCAGCGCGCGGCGCTCGGGCGAGTCCTCGGCGCGCTCCTCCGGAATGCCGGGGTCGTCGAAGGCCCCGAGGCGCGCGACGAACTGCAGCACGCGAGCGGCGCAGGCCCGCACGTCCTCGGCCGGCACGCGGCCTTCGCGCACCGCCTGCACCAGCGCCTCGCCGCGGTGGCGGGTGCGGCCGGGCATCTCCAGGTCCATGCCGGCGGTTGCGGACTTGGTCGTCGCATGCTCGGCGAACCAGTCCGACATCACCAGGCCGTCGAAGCCCCACTGGCCGCGCAGCACCTCGCGCACCAGCGGCGCGTGGTCGGCGGCGAACTCGCCGTTGATGCGGTTGTAGGAGGTCATCACCGCCTGCACGCCGGCTTCCTTGACCGCCTTCTCGAAGGGCACCAGGTAGAGCTCGCGCAGCGTGCGCTCGTCCACCACCGAGTCGATCGACATGCGCTCGACCTCGCTGTCGTTGCAGACGAAGTGCTTGATCGTGGCCGCCACCCCGCCCGACTGCAGGCCGCGGATGTAGCCGCAGGCGATCTCGCCGGTCAGGAAGGGGTCTTCGGAGTAGCACTCGAAGTTGCGGCCGTTCAGCGTCGAGCGGTGCAGGTTGACGGTCGGCGCCAGCAGGGCGCCGGCGCCCTTCAGGCGCGACTCCTCGGCCAGCGCGCGGCCGGCCTCGGCGATCAGCGCGGGGTCCCAGGTCGAGCCCAGCGCGATGGCGGCCGGGAAGCACGCGGTCTGCGGGCCGCCGTTGAAGATGCCGCCGCGCGCGCCGTTCGGGCCGTCGGTGACCTTCACGGCCGGGATCCCGAGGCGCGGAATGGCGACCGTGGTCCAGAAGTCGGCGCCGGTCAGCAGGCTGACCTGCTCCTCCAGCGTCAGGGCGTCGAGCAGGGCGGGGATGTCGGGGGTGGTCATGGTCGGGGGACTCTTTCGGGGGTGGGTTCTGGGGTGGGCTCGGGGGGGAAGGCGGTCGTCGTTCAGTCGGACAGGCCGGTCCAGGCACCGTCGCGTGCGGCGCTGGCCAGCACCGTCTCGACGAAGGCCAGGCTGCGCACGCCCTCCAGCAGGCCGGGCACGCGGGGCTGCGGCTGCGGGTCGCGCAGGTCGGCGGCGAAGTCGCGGTAGAGCTGGGCGAAGGCCTCCAGATAGCCTTCCGGGTGGCCGGCGGGCGTGCGGGTGACGCCCGCCAGGCCGGCGGCGCTCTGCGGCCAGCCGGGGCCGCCGCGGCGCAGGCACAGCGAGCCCTCGCCCAGGCGGTGGAGCCCCAGCTGCTCGGGCGACTCCTGGTCCCAGTGCAGCGCGGCGCGGCTGCCGTACAGGCGCAGGCGCAGGTGGTTGGCCTCGCCGGTGGCGACCTGGCTGGCCCAGAGCAGGCCGCGCGCGCCGCTGGCGTAGCGCAGCTGCACCTGCACATGGTCGTCGACGCGGCGGCCCGGCACGAAGCGGCACAGCTCGGCGCTGAGCTGCGCCGGCGTCTCGCCGCTGACGAACTCGGCCAGCTGCGCGGCGTGGGTGCCGATGTCGCCCAGGCAGCCGGCCGGGCCGGCCAGCGCGGGGTCGGTGCGCCAGGCGGCCTGTTTCTGGCCGGATGTTTCTAGCGGCTCGGCCAGCCAGTCCTGCGCGTACTCGACCTGCACCAGCCGCAGCGTGCCGATCTCGCCGGCGGCGACCATCGCGCGCGCCGCGCGGATCACCGGATAGGCGCTGTAGTTGTGGGTCAGCGCCACCGGCACCCGCCGCTCGCGCGCCAGCCGCTGCAGGCCTTGCGCCTCGGCCAGCGAGGTGGCCAGCGGCTTGTCGCAGATCACCGGAATGCCGGCCTCGACGAAGGCGCGGGCCACCGGCACATGCAGGTGGTTGGGCGTGACGATGGCCACCGCGTCGATGGCGTCGCCGCCGGCCTCGCGCCGGGCGGCTTCAGTGCGCGCCATCTCGCGCCAGTCGGTGTGGCAGCGCTCGGGGTCGATGCGCAGCTCGGCGCCGCTGGCGCGGGCGCGCGCCGGGTCGGACGAGAAGGCGCCGGCGACCAGCTCCCAGTCGTCGTCCAGCCGCGCGGCGATGCGGTGCACCGCGCCGATGAAGGCGCCCTGGCCGCCGCCGACCATGCCCAGGCGCAGCCGGCGCGGGGCGGCCTTCGGCGAGGAGAGATCCTGCCCGCTCATGCGCGCGGCTCCAGGCCGAGCATGCGGCGGTTGGCCGCGTCGTCGGTGGCGCTGGCGGCGAAGTCGTCGAAGGCGCGCTCGGCCACGCGGATCAGGTGCTCGCGGATGAAGGGCGCGCCCTCGGCCGCGCCCTGCTCGGGGTGCTTCAGGCAGCATTCCCATTCCAGCACCGCCCAGCCGGTGTAGCCGTATTGCGTCAGCTTGCTGAAGATGGCGCGGAAGTCCACCTGGCCGTCGCCCAGCGAGCGGAAGCGCCCGGCGCGGTCCTTCCAGCCCTGGAAGCCGCCGTAGACGCCCTGGCGGCCGGTGGGCCGGAACTCGGCGTCCTTGACGTGGAAGGCCTTGATGCGCTCGTGATAGCAGTCGATGTAGGCCAGATGGTCGAGCTGCTGCAGCACGAAGTGGCTCGGGTCGTAGAGCAGGTTGGCGCGCGGGTGGTTGTTCACGCGCTCCAGGAACATCTCGAAGCTGGCGCCGTCGCAGAGGTCCTCGCCCGGGTGGACCTCGTAGCAGACGTCGACGCCCGCCGCGTCGAAGGCGTCCAGGATCGGGCGCCAGCGCGCGGCCAGCTCGTCGAAGGCGGCCTCGATCAGGCCGGCCGGGCGCTGCGGCCACGGGTAGAGATAGGGCCAGGCCAGCGCGCCGCTGAAGGTGGCGTGCGCGTTCAATCCCAGCCGGCGCGAGGCCTGCGCGGCCAGATGCAGCTGCCGCGTCGCCCAGGCGGTGCGCTCGGCCGGGCGGCCGCGCACCGCCGCGGGCGCGAAGGCGTCCATCGGCAGGTCGTAGGCCGGGTGCACCGCCACCAGCTGGCCCTGCAGG
>JAUPTP010000340.1 GCA_030918015.1 Pseudomonadota bacterium | reverse complement strand
AGGTGATGCCCGAGGCGATCTCCTTCGCGCCGCGCCGCCTGCTCGAGACGATTCCGGGACTGCGCCTGTGAGCGCGGCCGTCGTCACCGTGATGTTCTTCCAGAATCAGGATTGATCCATGTCTCGACTCCCGGATTCCCCCGAACTGTCCGCGGGCAGCCCCGATGCGCTCGATCTGCCCGAGGTCGACGAGCGTCTGCCCATGAGCCCGCACGAGCGCCGGCTGGTGCTCTCGTCGTCGCTGGGCACCATCTTCGAGTGGTATGACTTCTTCCTGTATGGCGCGATGGCCTCGGTCCTCGCCCGACAGTTCTTCACGGCGCTCGATCCCACGGCGGCCTTCATCCTGTCGCTGCTGGCCTTCGCGGCGGGCTTCGTCGTCCGCCCGATCGGTGCGCTGATCTTCGGGCGGCTGGGTGATCAGGTGGGGCGCAAGCACACCTTCCTGGCCACGGTCACGCTGATGGGCGTGTCGACGGTGGCCGTGGCGCTGCTGCCCACCTACAGCACGATCGGCGTGCTGGCGCCGATCGCGCTGGTGATCCTGCGCATGCTGCAGGGTCTGGCGATCGGCGGCGAGTACGGCGGCGCGGTGATCTATGTCGCCGAGCATGCGCCGCAGCACCAGCGTGGCGCCTACACCGGCTGGATCCAGACCACGGCCACCCTCGGTCTGCTGCTGTCGCTGCTGGTCGTGCTGGGCGTGCGCACGGTGCTGGGCGAGGCGGTGTTCATGGACTGGGGCTGGCGCGTGCCCTTCGGGCTGTCGGCGCTGATGCTGTCGGTGTCGCTGTGGATCCGCCTGTCGCTGACCGAGTCGCCGGCCTTCCGCCGGATGCAGGAAGAGGGCCGCGGCTCCAAGGCGCCGCTGGCCGAATGCTTCGGGCAGTGGAAGAACCTGCGCGTGATCCTGCTGGCGCTGTTCGGTCTGGTGGCGGGTCAGGCGGTGGTCTGGTACACGGGGCAGTTCTACGCGATGTTCTTCCTGACCAGCGTGCTCAAGGTCCATCCGACCACGGCGACCTGGCTGATGGTGACGGCGCTGGGCATCGCGCTGCCGTTCTTCGTCGGCTTCGGGGCGCTGTCGGATCGCGTCGGCCGTCGCCCGGTGATGATGGCGGGCCTGCTGCTGGCCTGCGTGAGCCTCAATCCGCTGTTCCACCTGCTCACCAGCTTCGCCAATCCGGCGCTGGCGGAGGCGCAGCAGAAGGTGCGCATCGTGGTGCGGGCCGATCCGGCCACCTGCTCCTTCCAGGCCAATCCGGTGGCCACCGACATCAGCATTCGCTCGGCCTGCGACATCGCCAAGCGCACGCTGGCCCAGCTCTCGGCCAGCTATGTCAACGAGGCCCTGCCGGCTGGTGCCGCCACCGAGCTCCACATCGACAAGACCGTGCTGCAGCCGCCCACGGGCGTGCTCGTCGCCGATGGCAGCCGCTTCGAGGACGACAGCCTCATCGAGATCTCGCAGTTCCGCAAGGAGCTGCTGCCCGATGCGCTGATCGCTGCCGGCTACCCGCCCAAGGCCGATCCGAGTCGCATCCACCACGTCGGCGTGGTGGGCGTGCTGGTGACGCTCATGGCCATGGTCGCCATGATCTACGGCCCGATGGGGGCGGCGCTGGTCGAGATGTTCCCGACCCGCATCCGCTACACCGCCATGTCGCTGCCCTATCACCTGGGCAACGGCTGGTTCGGGGGTCTGGTGCCGTCGGTCGCCTTCGGCATGGTGGCGCAGAACGGGGACATCTACCACGGGCTGTGGTTCCCGGTCGCGGTGGCGGGCATGACGTTCATCGTCGGCATGCTGTTCCTGCGCGAGAGCAAGGACGTCGACATCTACGCCAAGTTCCTCTACTGGCATCCGAACCGGCTGGGGCGCTGATCGCGCGGACCGGCTCAGCGGGGCTCGTCGTCGGCGGGCCCGTCCGGGCCGCCCAGCGCGGCCAGATCATCGGCCTCGACCTCGCGCAGCGGCGGGGGCACCAGGGTGACCGGCAGGTGGGCGCGCCGAACCACCTCGTGGGAGACTGCCTCCTGCAGTCGCCCCAGCAGGGCGCCATGACTCAGCGTGGTCATGACGATCTGGTCGCAACCCAGCGTCAGGGCCTGTTCCGCGATCTCGTGGGCCGCATCCCCGGTGACCACGACGGATTCGGTCTCGATCCCGGCCTGGCTCAGCAGCGCGATGGCGGGCTCCAGCGCATGCTCGCCTGCCCCGCGCCGGGCGCCATCGATCACGTCGACATCGGCAGACAGCATGATCTCGTACAGGTGGGGCGGCTCCTGCACATTGAGCAGCACCACTTCGAGTTCGAGGCCGAGCTGCTTCCATCCAATGACATGACGCACGGCGTCGAGCGCATGTGCGCTTCCGTCCAGGGGCAGCAGGATGCGGATCATCAGGTTCTCCTTGAGGTCGATGGGACGAGACCCATCGTAGCCGGCCGCGGAGCATCTGCAGTCCGACTGGCGCAAGGAGAAGAGAGGGAGGGGGGGAGGGTGACGAGCCTGAACCCTGGCACTGAGTGCTAACGGTTAGGGCTGCTTCGTTCCCGACCTGACCCGGTTGGCCGCGCCCCCATGCAGGGAGGCCCGTCACCGCGGATTGTAGCCGATATTGCGCACGCATTCCCCGCTGCCCCGTTCTGCCGCTTCTGTGCGAACATCTCTCAAGCAAAAATACAGCGCCATGATGAAGAAAACCGACCTCCGCTGCGATGTGGATGGCAAAGAGGCCGAGCGCCAGGTCGCCCTGCGCAAGATCCGGCGCCTGATGGCGTTCTGGCGCATCGAGCCGCATGAACTGCGTGGCCGACTGGAGCCAGTGAGCGAGAGCGTGGCAGCGCCCGAGATCCGCTACCGTCATCCGGTGACCGGAGCCGGCTGGAGTGGGCAAGGTCCCCAGCCGGAATGGCTGCGCGAGGCGCTGATTCGAGAGGGCTACACGGTCGACGAGCTGCGGCGCGCGGCCACGGATTCATCCTCCGCCTGAGGGCGGCGGACCGAGGAGCCAGGGGCCGATGCCATCGGCCTCTTTTTGTCGGCATGAAAAGAAGAAAGCCCGGAATCATCGATTCCGGGCTTTCTTCTTTGTTTGGCTCCCCGACCTGGACTCGAACCAGGGACCTGCGGATTAACAGTCCGTCGCTCTACCGACTGAGCTATCAGGGAATAGTCTGGAATGGCGTCTCGAAGAATCTGATTTTTGGCTCCCCGACCTGGACTCGAACCAGGGACCTGCGGATTAACAGTCCGTCGCTCTACCGACTGAGCTATCAGGGATCAGATTTTCTTGGCGTCAACCGACAAGAATTAGATTGTATTCCGGATCTTTTCGTCTGCGCAAGGCCTCAGGCTGCTTTTTTTTCTGCTGCGTGCTCATCGCTGCGTGCGGCTGGGCTGTCGGGCTGATGAGGGCGCGAAGGAAGGCTGGGCAGCCAGAGATCGAACTCGCCGCCCTGCGCGTCGGTGCGGTAGACCAGATCCCCGCCCAGACCGCGCATGATCTGGCGGCAGATCTGCAACTCCAGACCGCTGCCATGCGCCGAAGGGGGGCTGTTGCGGCGCGACTGGAAGAAGGCGGAGAAGATGTGCTCGTGCTCGCTCTCAGGCAGGGTCGCGCCGGTGTCGCGCAGCGTCCAGTGCAGGCGCTGCTGCGCATCGACCGTGACGGTGATCTCGATGGGGTCGCGCTCTGGCGCCTGCGTGATCGTGCGCTCGAGCAGCAGCCGGATCACCTGCTGGAAGCGCAGGGCGTCCACGCTGGCCCAGGCCCCGCGCTCGAGCATGTGCTGCAGCCGGATCGGCCGGTCCTGCGCGGACAGATCCTGCCGTGCATGCCGGATCACTTCCTGCACCAGGGCCAGCGTGTCGGCCGGACTGCAGTG
>JAUPTP010000339.1 GCA_030918015.1 Pseudomonadota bacterium | reverse complement strand
GTCACGCGGCCATTCGGACGACAGCAGCCAGCGCACCTGATCGCCCTGCGGCACCGGCAGACCGCGCAGGTCCACCGGCTCGCGCTGCGACAGCCGGATGTCGATGAAGCCGATGCCTTCCTGGGCGCACAGCTCGCGGATCACCGTGCTCTTGCCGACGCCGGGCGCGCCCCAGAGCATCAGCGGCGCCATGCGCTCCGCGCCGCCCGGCTGCTCGAGCTGGCGCAGCTGGTGGCACAACAGCGCGCGCACCTGCGCGATCGTGGCCGACGGCGTCAGGGTCGCGTCCTGGCGGGACGTGCGAAGCGCTTCGTCCTCGTGCATGAAATGGGGCAAAGACATCAGGCGGCCTCCAGAAGGTGGTGCGGAAAAGGGTGATCCAGGGTCGAGATCGGCCGGAATCCTTCCGGCAGTCGTCCGCTCAGGATCAGGATCCGCGCGAGCTGACCGAACTCGGGGCCGGACAGCCGGGAGTCGCCCTGGTGAGGCGGGTCGGCCAGCAGCCGCACCAGCACGCCGCGGACCTCGACCGGGTCCTGCCGGATCTGATGGGCCAGCAGGGCCAGGACCTGGCAGCGCGGCAGATGCTTGAGCAGGAAGTCGTGCGCGGCCTGACGCAGCGCAGGGTGGTGACGCACCGGCGATGCCCCGGGCCGCAGCATCGGGATCGAGAGGCTGACCAGATACCGGCGGGTCGGCTGCGGCATCGGCCGGCGATCGCGGGCATGGACCAGCATTGCGGTGAAGAATTCCGGGAAGGCCGGCTGATCCTTGCCGCCGTGCAGCCACCAGCCCAGCATCTGATCGAGGATCTCGGTCTGATAGCAGAGGTCGGCGGCCATCGCGGCCCCCATCCGGGCGGCGTCAGGCAGATGCCGGCAGCCCTGCCACAGCAGCCAGTCGGCCCGCCAGCCATCGGCGCCCAGATCGGAGGGCATGCTCCAGCGCCAGGCCGGGCGATGACCGGCACGTTGGCGCGAGGACGGCACCATCAGCCGCGCGGCCAGCCGGCAGCGCTGCTTCCAGACCGTGGCGGCATCGATGCCCGACTGCAGCATCTTCAGCAGCGTCATCAGCACGCCAGGCAGCAGCTCGTTCCTGCACATCGGCAGCACATGGCACAGCGATTTCCAGGCGCTCAGGTCGCCATCGGCACAGGCCTGCTGCAGCCGCCGGAACGTGCCGTCGTCGATCTCCGCCATCTCCACCACGTCGAGCGACAGCGGCACATGCCCGACGCACCAGACCCGCGTGCCGGTGGCCAGCTCGGTCTTGTGCAGATGCAGACACTGCTCGAGCCGCAGCCGGGACGGTTGCCGCAGGACCAGCGTCCGCAGCGGGCTGCCCGCCAGATCGATCTGGCCGGCGGCGAGGTCGATCTCGACGCCGGCGCGGGCGCCGCTGCCGCCGCGCAGATCCAGCCGATCGGTCGACGCCGCGCCGGTGATGTGCGCCAGCCGCTCGCAGCCGCTGATCTCGATGTGTCCCACCGGGGCCTGCAGATCGAACCGCTGCAGCGCGGGGGCCTGGCTGATCGTCAGCCGCTGCATGGGCAGCTCGCAGCGCAGCTGCTGCAGCTCCGGCAGATCGATCAGCAGCAGCTCGCGCCAGCGGTTTCCGTCGGACGGCGTCAGCACCAGCGAGGTCCCGCCCGTCGAGCCGGTCACCACCCGAACCTCTTCCGTGTCCGCCGGCTCGTCCTGAGCTCCTTGCGGCGGCAGGCCGGACAGCGGGCCGATCCGGGCCGAGCGCCAGTGCGCATTGCGCTCGGCCTGGAGCATGAACTTGCCCCCGTGCCAGCAGGCGTCGAGCTGGACCAGCTGCGCATCGATGCGCAGGGCCGGGCGCTGTTCGCCGCCATCGATGTGCACGAAGGCGCGGCCCTGCTCCGGCAGGCGCAGCCAGGCCAGCGACGGGCAGCCCTGCACGGTCAGATGGAGGTCCTCGCGCCCGTCCAGGTCACGCAGGTCCAGCTCCTGCAGATGCGGGCTGTCGCACAGATCCACGGCCCTGAGCGTCGGATGCACGATGCGCAGCACGGTGGCCTGCACATCGCAGACCCGCGCACCATCGGCGGCGTCGGTCTGCGGGCTCAGGACCTGTTCGGTTCGCGGCTGCATCGGCATCAGCCCTGCTGCGTCACCGGCACGGTCTGCTCATGCTCCGGGCGGCCCTGCAGACCGTGGAGCACCTCCCAGACCTCGCCGTAGACATGGGCACGCTCGCTGCCCTGGGTGCGCCAGACCTGGTTCTTGAAGTTGTCGTAGTCCAGCGCCTCGATGGCGCGGCTCATGGCCCGCGCCACCGCCTCGCGCGGTGCCCGCGCCCGGTAGCGGTAGTCGTTGCGCGAGCTGGTCTGGATCTCGCCGAGTTCCGGCAGCCAGTGCTCGCGCAGATTCTCCAGGTCGGCCTGGTTGCGCGAGCGCACCGTCAGCATGCCGGTGCCGGCATCGGCCGGCTTGCAGACGACGCTGAAGAAACCAATCGGGGTCAGCAGCCACATGGGGAGATCTCCTGTTTCAGGGAAAAAGAACAAGGGCAGAAGGCAAAGACCGACGGTCCGAGGGCGGGGTCAGGCGGCATGGCCGCGGCGGGCCCAGCCGATGACGTAGTCACGCTGCTCGTCCGTCTCAGGGGATTCAGGTCGCCGCCTCGACTTCGGGCAGCAGGCCCACCGCTGCGCCAGCTGGTCGAGCGCCTCCTGGCCGCTCAGCCCGTGCTGCGTGGCCAGCCAGCAGCCGACGATCACGCCCGTGCGGCCGATGCCGCCCCAGCAGTGCAGATAGACCTGCCGGCCGGCGGCGAGATGGCGCTCGATCGCGTCGAGCGCGCCTTGCGTGACCGCGTCGCTGGCGGGCACCGAGACATCGCGGATCGGGTGGCGCTCGTGGTGGATCCCGGGCGGCAGCAGATGCGCGTAGGGCGCGAGCTCGCCGTCCTGGGTCAGGTCGATGAAGGCCTGCACGCCGGCCTCGACCATGGCCTGCACCTTGGCGCGGGCGTCGTCCTCGTCGGGGGCGCCGGGATATTCGCCGGCATGGAAACGGCCCCGGAGGACCGTGTAGCTGTGAAAGGTCGGTACGGTCATGAGCGTGTCTCCTGTGCGGTCAGCCCAGCGGGTGAACATGGACCTGCTCCGCGGTGACCGTGAAGCGCAGGCCTTGCCTGCGGATCAGCGTCTCCCAGTCGCGCCAGCCTGCGGGCGGCTGGTACTTGAAGCCCCGCGGGTCGTACTGCCCCTCGATGCCGGTCATCTGGCGCATCGTTGTCGTGGCGGCGGCCTTCACCCCGTCATCGGTGGTGCGGCTGCCCAGGTAGAAGTCGTTGCCCGGCCAGGACACATGGTCCCAGGCCACCACGCTGAACAGGTCGCAGTCGGAGAAGTCGTCGCCGGCCTCCTCGTAGGCGCGGGGGGCGCAGAGCTGGGGCGTGTCCGGATGGTCCTGGAGCGCACGGACCCGCAGCACCGTGGCGCCGAAGCGGTGCTCGGCGTCCGGCGTGCTCCTGTACGGATCGAAGCGCACCAGCGCCACATGGGTCAGCCGGTGGGCGTGCTTGTCCAGCAGCGCCTGCAGCGCAGCGAGCAGGTGCGGCTCGATCCGGCCCTTGAATTCGCCGGCGAACGCACCGCAGCCCAGGCCCGGCACCGTGACCAGCGCCCGGCGACCCCGCCGCGCCGCCTCCTGGTCGGCATGCAGCAGCACCGGCAGCAGCCGGCGCTCGTAGAGCCGCACGAAGCCCGGACGATGCAAGGCGTTGTCGCGCACAACCTCGTCCCAGTCCGCCGGCGTGCAGTCGTGCCCGTTGTCCAGCAGCGCGCCCGGCGTGAACAGCAGCGTCGCCTCGATCGGTTCGGCATGGAGGTTCGGCTGGTGATGCGCGCCGTCGTCATGCACCTGCACCGGCATGGCCACGCTGATGTC
>JAUPTP010000338.1 GCA_030918015.1 Pseudomonadota bacterium | reverse complement strand
TGGCGGATCGAGCCGCTGCAGCGCACCGAGCATGCCCTGCCCGCGGCCGAGTCGCGCGCCGGCCACCCGGCCGACCAGCTCCACCGCGAGGCCCTGCTGCTGGCCAGCCGCGGCCGGCTGCGCGAGGCGCTGCTGCGGCTGGACGGCGCCCTGGCGCTGGCCCCGCACCAGGCGGCGCTGCACAACAACCGCGGCTTCCTGCTGATGCAGGCCGGCCGGCTGCCGGAGGCGCGGCAGAGCCTGCAGGCCGCGCTGGCGCTGGACCCGTCGCTGCGACGCGCCCAGGTCAACCTGGACCGGCTCGAGGCGCCTGCAGCAGCAGCCACCGGTCAGGCGCCGGCCACCCCGCTGGCCCAGGCGCCCGCACCCTCCGCCGAGGCGGCATCCCTGGCCGGTCTGCGCGTGCGCATCGTCAACGGCCACGGCCAGCCGGGCGCGGCCGGCCTCTTCGCCCGCAGCCTGGCCTCGCAGGGGCTGGCGCAGGTCCGGCTGGCCAACCGACAGCCCTTCGACACCCGCCAGACCGAGATCGGCTACCGCCCAGGCCAGATCGCCCAGGCGCAGGCCCTGGCCGCGCGGCTGCCGGTGGCCGCCACGCTGCGCGAGCGCCCTGACCTGCGCGACACCGATCTGCATGTCGTGCTCGGCCAGGATCTGCGCCTGGCCACGACCACGACACCGCCGACGGCCCGGCGCGCCCTGGCCACCATGCCTGCCGGCTCACACCAGGTCCGCCCGTGGAACCTCTGAACGTCTGGCTGGGCCCGCACGGACCGCGGGGCCCGACCGGCCTCGATCTGGTCCACTGGCCGCAACTGCCCGAGACCGATCTGCTGGCCCGGCTGCCGCGGCTGGACCTGCTGATCGTCGAGGCCCAGCGGCTCGCGGCCGACGAGGGCGCGGATGCCGCCCTGATGGAGCTGCGGCTGCGCCAGCCTCGCGCGTGCTGGCTGGTGGCCGGCAGCAGCTCGCCGGTCGCGCCGGCCTGGCTCGACCGGCTCGAGCGCTACCGCATCCAGGCCCTGGTCGCACCGGACATCGACGCCGCCGGCCTGGCCCGGGTGCAGCTCGGCCTGCAGGCCGGCGAGCTCTGGCTGCCGCGCCGGGTGATGCAGGCGCTCTACCTGCGCGCGCGCCAGCAGCACACCGAGACGCTGATGACGCTGGCCGGCCGCGCCCGTGACCGCGACGAGGCCCGCGACCTGCGCGACCAGCAGATCCTCGCCCTGCTGCAGGCCGGGCTGAGCCCCAAGGAAATCAGCCGCTCGCTGGGCCTGAGCCTGCACCGGGTGAGGCGCCATCTGTCGGGGCCGCAGGACAGCGGCTGACACGCCCTGCCCCCGATGGACGAGATGTGATTGACACGGATCTGGTGCAGACTTCCAGGAATTTCCCATGAACGGAGCGCAGACGCGATGACGACCACGATCACCAAGGCCATCTTCCCCGTGGCAGGCCTGGGCACACGATTCCTGCCGGCGACCAAGGCGCTGCCCAAGGAAATGCTGCCGGTGGTGGACAAGCCGCTGATCCAGTACGCGGTCGAGGAGGCCTACGCCGCCGGCATCCGCGAGATGATCTTCGTCAACGGCCGCAACAAGCGCGCCATTCCCGACCACTTCGACACCGCCTACGAGCTCGAGACCGAGATGGAGGCCGCCGGCAAGCACGAGCTGCTGGAGACGGTGCGTTCGATCAAGCCCGACGACATGCACTGCATCTACCTGCGCCAGCCCAAGGCCCTGGGCCTGGGACACGCGGTGCTGTGCGCCGAGCCGGTGGTGCGCGACGAGCCCTTCGCGGTGCTGCTGGCCGATGACCTGATGGTCGGCGAGCCGCCGGTCATGGCGCAGATGGTCGAGCAGTTCCGCGACTGGCGCACCTCGATCCTGGCGGTCCAGGAGGTGCCGGCCGAGCACACCAAGCGCTATGGCATCGTCTCGGGCCGCCCGGTCAACGACCGCATGCTCGACGTCAGCGGCATCGTCGAGAAGCCCTCGCCCGAGGTGGCGCCGTCCCGCCTGGGCGTGGCCGGGCGCTACATCCTGACGCCGGGCATCTTCAAGGAGATCCGCAACCAGCCGCGTGGCGTGGGCGGCGAGATCCAGCTCACCGACGGCATCGCCGGCCTGCTGCGCCGCGAGAAGGTGTTCGCCTACACCTACCACGGCCAGCGCTACGACTGCGGCAGCAAGGAAGGCTTCCTGCAGGCCAACGTCGAGCTGGCCCTGGCGCACCCGACGCTGGGCCCGGACTTCAAGCGCTACCTCGACGCCCGCTACGGCGTGGCCTGAGGCCATGCGACTGGCGCTGCAAGGCTGGGGCGCGGCGCTGCTGGTCGTCGGCGTGCTCGACGCGCTGTGGCTGGGCTGGCTGGCCCGCGGCTTCTACATGCGCGAGATGGGCGACCTGATGACGCCCCAGGTGCGCTGGCTGCCCGCGCTGGCCTTCTACCTGGCCTATCCGGCCGGCCTGAGCGCGCTGGTGCTGTGGCCGGCGCCGGCCACGCTGACCGAGGCCACGCTGCGGGCCGCCCTGGTCGGACTGCTGGTGTATGCCACCTACGACCTGACCAACCTGGCCACGCTGCGCCACTGGAGCCCGCGCCTGGCGCTGGTCGACGTGGCCTGGGGCACCGTGCTCAGCGCCTGTGCCGGTGCGGCCGCCTTCCTGGCCTCCCGTCCGCCCGCGCCCTGACAGCCTGCAGGTGTCGAAAAAAAAGGCCGCGCCCAGAGGGCAGCGGCCTTGAAGTACGGATGAAGAGAGACAAAAGAGCGACGGTCGGCAGGGGAACCGACCGGGAGATCGATCAGGCCCGCGAGCGGGACCTGACACGAAGCAGCACGCCCAGGCCCAGGGCCATCAGCGCGAAAGAGGACGGCTCCGGCACGGCCGTGGCGGAGAAATCGATCGCCGCCAGAGGCGCATTCGAGGCCTCGACGTTGTAGTAGTTGGTCAGCGTGACCTGCACCTGCTGGGTGCCGGGACGCAGCGCGAAGGCCTGCCAGCCCGAGTCGCCGACCGCGCCGGCCCCCAGGATGAACGAGGCCGACAGACCCTGCGCACTGCTGGCATCGCCGTCATAGCGCACGGTGATCTGGTCGTCGTAGGCCGGCCCGCCCGGGGTGGCCGGCGTCGAATACCAGTAGTCGGAGGTCAGCAGGCGCAGATAGAGCGTGCCCCCGGTCGACAGCGACGGATCGAGCGAGAAGCTCGCCTGGCTGCTGTACGACGACGGCCAGAGCTGGTCGGTCGCGGGCATCGCGCCCATCTGCAGCAGGCCGAAGTAGCTGCCCGCCGCGGGCGTCAGCGTGGCGGTGGAGGTGAAGGAGGAGTCGGCCTCGTCCACCAGCGTGAGCGTGCGGCGGCTCTCGGCGCTCAGCAGCGCGCCGTCGGCGCTGACCGACCAGCCCTGGGTGCTGCCGGTCTCGAAACCGAGGTCGCCGGCCGCGCGGGCCGGATCTGCCGCGAGCCCGAGCACCAGCAGACACGCTGCGGCGAGGGTCTTGAACATGGATGTTCTCCTGGCGTCATCACCGGTGTGCTCGCCATGAGCGCACCTGATGGAGCGACAGCCAGTCTAGAAAATCCCTGCTCGCCCGATGGGCTGAATACATCGACGGACGCAGTCCATTCCCGTGCCCAAGAGGCCTCGCTGCCGGCCGCTCAGCGCGCCAGCTGCGCCACCCGCGACAGGGCCAGGGCCGCGGCGGCGCTGCGCGTCTCCACGCCGAGCTTCTCGTAGACATGCTCAAGGTGCTTCTTGACCGTGGCCGGGCTGCTGCCCAGGATCTCGCCGATGTCGCGGTTGGTCTTGCCACGCGCGATCCAGTAGAGCACCTCCGCCTCGCGGGGCGTCAGGCCGAAGGCGAGCACCATCGCCTCCAGCGCGGCGGTGTTGTCCGCTTCGCGCAGCACCAGCAGCCACTGGA
>JAUPTP010000011.1 GCA_030918015.1 Pseudomonadota bacterium | reverse complement strand
CACGCGGCTGGTGGCCAGCACCCGGCTGCAGGGCCCCGAGGCGCGCATCGACCTGCCGGCGGCCGAGTGGGTCGAGCTGCTGCGCCAGGCGCTCTATGCCAGCAAGATCGTCAGCTATGCGCAGGGCCTGGACCTGATGCGCACGATGAGCGCGCAGCGCGGCTGGAACCTCGACCTGGGTGCGATCGCGCGGCTGTGGCGCGGCGGCTGCATCATCCGCGCGCAGTTCCTCAACCGCATCGCCGAGGCCCATGCCGACGGCCAGGCGCCGGCCAGCCTGATGCTGGCGCCGTACTTCGAGACCGCGCTCAACGGCGCGCAGGCGGCCTGGCGCCGGGTGGTCGCGCAGGCGATGCTGGCCGGCGTGCCGGTGCCGGCGATGTCGGCCTCGCTGGCCTTCTTCGACGCCTTCCGCAGCGCGCGCCTGCCCGCCGACCTGCTGCAGGCGCAGCGCGACTTCTTCGGCGCGCACACCTACGAGCGCATCGACCGCCCGGCCGGCCAGTGCTTCCACACCGTCTGGCCGGAAGTGCAGGGCTGAGCAGGCGTCCGTCCTGAACGGCGCGCGGCGCGCCGTGGCGCGGGCACATCGCTTGCAGTTCCCGTCGGCCTGTCTGACGGCGTGGGCCGCTGCACCGCCCTGGTGCGGCGCGCCCGGCCCCGGGCGGCATCCGACTGAATCCGACTGAACCGCGACCCTGATGGAGGCATGCGCCATGAGCCGACTCGACGTGACCGAAAAGATCATCGCCACCAAGGTGGCCAAGGGCCTGAAGTGGGCCGACGTGGCCCGCGAGGTGGGGCTCAGTAAGGAATGGGTCACCGCCGCCTGCCTGGGCCAGATGACGCTCGACGCCGGGCAGGCCGCGGTCATCGCCCGCCTGTTCGACCTGAGCGAGACCGAGGCGCGCTGGCTGCAGGTGGTGCCGTACAAGGGCTCGCTGCCGACCTCGGTGCCGACCGATCCGCTGATCTACCGCTTCTACGAACTCGTCAGCGTCTACGGCACGACCTTCAAGGAACTGATCCACGAGGAGTTCGGCGACGGCATCATGAGCGCGATCGACTTCCGGATGGACCTGCAGCGCGAGCCCGACCCGAAGGGCGACCGCGTCAGCATCACGATGAGCGGCAAGTTCCTGCCGTACAAGACCTACTGAGCGGGGCGCGGGGCGGGCGCCAGACGGGCATCGCGGCGCTGCTCGCGCAGCATGAACAGGTAGAGCCCCTCGACCTTCTCGCGCGCCCAGGGCGTGCGGCGCAGCATCTTCAGGCTGGAGGCGATGCTGGGCTGGTCGCTGAAGCAGCGCAGCGCGATGCGGTCGGCCAGACCGGGCCAGCCGTAGTGGGCGACCAGCTCGGTCAGGATGCGCTCCAGGGTCAGGCCGTGCAGCGGGTTGCGCGGCTGGGCCGGCGCGGGCGAGGGCGAGGGCGTTTGCATGGTCCGATTGTGGACCGGCGCGCCGGGTCGGGACGGGCTGGCTATCATCCGCCGCCCGCAGTCCCTGCCGCTGCGCCTGGAGCAACTCGCCATGGCCGACGCCCCCTCGACCCTCAATCCCGCCCAGCTCGAAGCCGTCCACCACCTGCACAGCCCCTGTCTGGTGCTGGCGGGCGCGGGCTCGGGCAAGACGCGGGTGATCACGCACAAGATCGCCCGGCTGCTGCAGGCGGGGCTGGCCCCGAAGCAGATCGGCGCGATCACCTTCACCAACAAGGCGGCGCAGGAAATGCGCGAGCGGGCGCGCTCGCTGGTGGGCGCGCGGGCGTCGAAGGATCTGGTGATCGCCACCTTCCACAGCCTGGGCGTGCGCATGCTGCGCGAGGACGGCGAGAGGCTCGGCCTGAAGCCGAAGTTCTCGATCCTGGACGCCGACGACGTGCTGGGCGTGCTCAAGGACGCCGGCGGCACCACCGACGCGGCGGTGGCGCGGCGCTGGCAGTGGACCATCAGCCTGTGGAAGAACAACGGCCTGAGCTGCGAGCAGGCCGAGGCCGCCGCGCAGGACGACGACGAGCGCGTGGCCGCCCGGGTGATGAAGCTCTACGAGGAGCGCCTGGCGGCCTATTCGGCGGTGGACTTCGACGACCTGATCGGCCTGCCGCTGAAGCTGCTGCAGCAGCACGAGGAAGCCCGCGAGAAATGGCGCCGCACGCTGCGCCATGTGCTGGTCGACGAATACCAGGACACCAACGCGACCCAGTACGAGCTGCTCAAGGCGCTGGTGGGCGAGCAGGGCCTCTTCACCGCGGTGGGCGACGACGACCAGAGCATCTACGGCTGGCGCGGCGCCACCATCGAGAACCTCAAGCGCCTGCCGCAGGACTATCCGAACCTGAAGGTCATCCCGCTGGAGCAGAACTACCGCTCCACCGGCGCGATCCTGACCGCCGCGAACAACGTCATCGCGCTGAACCCGAAGATCTTCCAGAAGAAGCTCTGGAGCGAGTTCGGCCAGGGCGAGCCGGTCAAGGTGGTCGAGTGCGACCAGGAGGAGCATGAGGCCGAGCGGGCGGCCGCGCGCATCCTGGCGATCCGCGCCAACACCGCGGGCGAGCACACCGGCTCGACCGAGTGGCGCGACTTCGCCATCCTCTACCGCGCCAACCACCAGAGCCGCAAGCTCGAAGAGGCGCTGCGCAAGGCGCAGATCCCCTACAAGGTCTCCGGCGGCCAGAGCTTCTTCGACCGCGCCGAGATCAAGGACCTGTGCGCCTGGCTGCGGCTGCTGGTCAACCAGGACGACGACCCGGCCTTCCTGCGCGCGATCACCACGCCGAAGCGCGGCATCGGCCACACGACGCTGGCGGCCCTGAGCGACTTCGCCGGCAAGTGGCGGGTGAGCCTGTTCGAGGCGCTGTTCCAGGAGTCGATCGGCACGGCGCTCTCGGCCAAGGCGGTGGGCTCGCTGCACGAGTTCGGCCGCTATGTGAACGACCTCGAATACCGCGCCCGCCACACGGTGGGCGCCGAGGCGGCGCGGCCGATGCTGATGGAGTGGCTGGGCGAGATCGGCTTCGAGCAGCATCTGCTCGACAGCGAGGAGAACCCCAAGGTCGCTGCGGCGCGCTGGTCCAACGTGCTCGACTTCATCGACTGGATCGCGCGGCGCTGCGGCGGCGAGATCGCCGAGGATGGCAGCGGCCAGGTGCAGACCGAGACCAAGAGCGTGCTCGACGTCGCGCAGACCATCAGCGTGATCCTGAGCCTGGCCGAGCGCGGCGAGGCCGACCAGAACGTCGTCACGCTCTCGACGCTGCACGCCAGCAAGGGCCTGGAGTGGCCGCATGTGGTGCTGGTCGGCATCAACGAGGGCACGCTGCCCTTCAAGCGCGAGGAGGAAGAGATGACCGTGGAACGGCTGGAGGAGGAGCGCCGGCTGATGTACGTGGGCATCACCCGGGCGCGGCGCACGCTGCTGGTGACGACGCTGCTGCGCCAGAAGCGTGGGCGCGAGATCCGCCGCGCCTTCCCGAGTCGCTTCATCCAGGAGATGCGCCTGGACGAGCAGGTCGCCAAGGTCAACCCGCGCGACCGGATCGCGGCGCAGCGCGCGGCCTTCGCGGCGCGGGCGGCGGCGCAAGGGGGCGGTCCGGTCTGACTGTCGATGCCGCACAAGAGTGCGGCACTCACGCCCAGCGGGTCTGTGCTCAACCTGCTGCAGCAGTGAGCGGGTGAGCGGGCCCGCCGCCCGGGCCTGACAGCGGCGGCGAGCCGCTGCCGGTGCCCGGGCCGGTGGGCGTGTCCATCACCACCCGGTGCTGGACGCGGGCGTGCATCAGCACCTGCGTCATGGTCGTGGCGCTGATCGGCCGCGACAGCAGCGGCCCCTGGAATTCGTCGCAGTGGTGGCGGCGCAGGAAGTCGAGCTGCGCGTCGCTGCGCACGCCGCCGGCGACGATGCGCAGGCCCAGCGCCCGTGCCATCGCGACCAGGGCCGCGGCCATGCGGGCGCCGTCGCGCTGCCCCAGCCGGTCGAGCAGCGGCGCGTCGAGCGTCAGCTCGTCGAGCGGCAGCAGGCCCAGCAGGCCCAGCGACAGCGGCTCGGTCTGTCCGAAGCGGGCCAGGCCGATGCGCAGGCCGGTGGCGCGCAGCGCGCGCAGGGTGGTGCGCAGGCGCTCGCCGTCGCCCGACAGGGCCGGGGCGTCGAGCAGCAGCGTCAGCGTGCCGCCGGGCAGACCCTGGTCGACCAGCGCGTCGAGCACGATCGACACCAGCGCGCGATCTTCCCAGAGCCCGCTGGGCAGCTCGAGCGACATGCCGGGGACGTCCAGGCCCTGATCGCGCCACTGGCGCACCTGCCGGCAGGTGGCCAGCAGCATCTTCTCGGCCAGCCGGTGCAGCAGCCCGGCCTGCGCCGCGAGGGCGGACAGCCCGCTGGCGCCATCGCTGACGCCGATGAGGGCCGGCGTCCAGCGCGGCAGCACCACGGCGCCGGTCAGCGCGCCCGTGCACATGTCGGCCTGGATCTCGAAGCGCAGATCGATGGCCGCCTGGTCGATCGTGCGGTGCAGGGTGTCTTCGGCGCGCAGCCGGCGCACGGCCGCCATCGTGATCTCGGGCGTGTGGCGCACGCCGTGCCCCCGGCCGAGGCGTCGCGCCGAGAGACCGGCCAGATCGGCCTGGCGCAGCAGCGTGGCCGGCTCGCGCGGACCGTCGGTGGCGAAGTCCGCCCGCCCGGCCCAGCCGCCCAGCGAGAAGCGCTGGCCGGCGACGTCCACCGGGGCCTCCAGCGCGTCGAGCAGCTGGCTGACCAGGGCGTCGATCGGGTCGTGGGTGCGCGAGCTGTCCACCACCAGGGCAAAGCCGTCGCCGCGCCGGTGCGGGCCCGCCACGCCCGGCGTGCGCTCGACCACCTGCGCCAGGCGGGCGTCGGCGGCCTGCAGCACCGCCTCGCGCAGCGTGGCGCCCAGCACCGCCACCGTCTCCTCGAGGCGGGCGGGGGTGACGAGCAGCAGGGCGCCGCAGGGCGTGTCGGCCAGGACATGCAGCAGGCGGAAATCGACAGGGGAGGGCGCGGCGGAGCGATCCATGCCCTCGATATCGGTTGCCGTTTCTGCCACCTTGACCCCCGGCCCGTGCGGGCGCGTCCGTGCGGGGTCCGGGCCCTTTCCGTACACCCCTACAATCGTGAGTTTTGTCCTCTCCCATCCCTTTTCAGGAGCCGGAACGTGTTCATTTCCAATGCCTACGCCCAGGCGGCAGGCGCCGCACCCGCCGGTGGTTCGTCGCTGATGCAGATGCTGCCGCTGGTGCTGATGTTCGTGGTGCTGTACTTCATCATGATCCGGCCCCAGATGAAGAAGCAGAAGGAGCACAAGGCCATGATCGATGCGCTGGCCAAGGGCGACGAGGTCGTCACCGCCGGGGGCGTGTTCGGCCGGGTCACCAAGGTGGCCGAGTCCTCCGTCTCGCTCGAGATCGCCTCCGGCGTCGAGGTCCAGTGCCAGCGCAGCGCGGTGGTCCAGGTCCTGCCCAAGGGCTCGATCAAGTAAGCATTCGCTCCGATGTCTCGCTCTCAGGCTGAACGATGAACCGCTATCCCTGGTGGAAGTACCTGATCCTGGCCATCGCGGTGGTGGTCGGACTGCTCTACACGCTGCCGAACTTCTTCGGCGAGGCCCCTGCGGTCCAGGTCTCCAGCGGCAAGGCCACGCTGAAGGTCGATGCCGGTCTGGTGCCGCGCGTGGAACAGGCGCTGCAGGCCGCCGGCCTGAAGCCGGACTTCGTTCAGCTCGAGGGCAACTCGGTGCGCGCGCGCTTCTCCGACACCGACACGCAGCTCAAGGCGCGTGACGCCATCGTGCGCGCGCTCAACCCCGATGCGGCCGATCCGGCCTACATCGTGGCGCTGAACCTGGTGTCGCGCTCGCCGCAGTGGCTCTCCAGCCTGCATGCGCTGCCGATGTACCTGGGTCTGGACCTGCGCGGCGGCGTGCATTTCCTGATGCAGGTCGACATGGCCGCGGCGATCACCAAGAAGACCGAGTCGCTGGCCGGCGACGTGCGCACGCTGCTGCGCGACAAGTCGATCCGCCACGCCGGCATCCAGCGCAATGGCGACGCCATCGAGGTGCGCCTGCGCGATCGAGACGCCCTGGACAAGGCCCGCGCTGCCCTCACGGCCGCCCAGGCCGACGTGCAGTGGACCGAGGCCGGCGACGCCGCCGAGCCCCGGCTGATCGGCCGCATCAGGCCCGAGTCGATCCGCAACGTCCAGCAGCAGGCGCTGACGCAGAACATCAACACGCTGCACAACCGCATCAACGAGCTGGGCGTGGCCGAGCCGGTGATCCAGCAGCAGGGCGCCGACCGCGTGGTCGTGCAGCTGCCCGGCGTGCAGGACGTGGCCAAGGCCAAGGACATCATCGGCCGCACCGCCACGCTGGAGGTGCGCCTGGTCGACGACGGCACCGAGGCGCAGGCCGCGCTGACCGGGGGCGGCCCGGTGCCGTTCGGCACCGAGAAGTACCTCGAGCGCGGCGGCGTGCCGATCATCGTCAAGCGCCAGGTGCTGCTGACCGGCGAGAACCTGACCGACGCCCAGGCCGGCTTCGACGACAACCAGCAGCCGGCCGTGCACCTGACGCTCGATGCGCGCGGCGCGCGCATCTTCCGCGACGTCACCCGCGAGAACATCAACAAGCGCATGGCCATCCTGCTGTTCGAGAAGGGCCGCGGCGAGGTGGTGACCGCGCCGGTGATCCGCTCGGAGATCGGCGGCGGCCGGGTGCAGATCTCCGGCTCGATGACGCCGGCGGAGTCGGCCGACACCGCGCTGCTGCTGCGCGCGGGCTCGCTGGCGGCGCCGATGGAGATCATCGAGGAGCGCCTGATCGGCCCCAGCCTGGGCGCCGAGAACATCACCAAGGGCTTCGACAGCGTGCTCTACGGCTTCATCGCCATCGCGGTGTTCATGAGCGCGTACTACATGCTGTTCGGCATCTTCTCGACGCTGGCGCTGGGCGTGAACCTGCTGCTGCTGGTGGCGATCCTGTCGATGATGCAGGCCACGCTGACGCTGCCGGGCATCGCCGCCATCGCGCTGGTGCTGGGCATGGCGATCGACGCCAACGTGCTGATCAACGAGCGCGTGCGCGAGGAGCTGCGCGCCGGCGCCTCGCCGCAGAAGGCGATCCACATGGGCTACGAGGCCGCCTGGGGCACCATCCTGGACTCCAACGTGACCACGCTGATCGCCGGCGTGGCGCTGCTGGCCTTCGGCTCGGGCCCGGTGCGGGGCTTCGCGGTCGTGCACTGCCTGGGCATCATGACCTCGATGTTCTCGGCCGTGTTCTTCTCGCGCGGTCTGGTCAACCTCTGGTATGGCCGGCAGAAGAAGCTGCAGTCGGTCTCGATCGGTCAGGTCTGGAAGCCGGCCGCCTCGTCGGACGCCTCGTCCGCCGTCACCCCGCCGAAGGCCTGAGGGAGCCCCGCCATGGAATTCTTCCGCATCCGCCGCGACATCCCGTTCATGCGGCATGCGCTGGTGTTCAACATCATCTCGTTCGTCACCTTCGCCGCCGCGGTGTTCTTCCTGTTCACCCGCGGCCTGCACCTGTCGATCGAGTTCACCGGCGGCACGGTCATCGAGGCCGAGTACGCCCAGAGCGCCGACATCGCCCGGGTCCGCTCCACCGTCGAGGCCATGAACTTCGGCGAGGTCCAGGTGCAGAAGTTCGGCACCTCGCACGACGTGCTGATCCGCCTGCCGCTGCGCGAGGGCGTCAAGCAGAACGAGGTCGTCGGCCGGGTCTTCGCCCAGCTCTGCTCGGCCGAGAACGGCCTGGTCAAGCCGGTGCAGGTCACCACCGACAAGGGCGAGACGGTCAGCCGGCAGATCTGCGAGGCCGGCAGCAACGGCAGCACCACCGAGCCGCTCAAGCTCTCGCGCAGCGAGTTCGTCGGGCCGCAGGTCGGCAAGGAGCTGGCCGAGGACGGCCTGAAGGCGCTGGCCTTCGTCGTGGCCGGCATCGTGCTGTATCTGGCGGTGCGCTTCGAGTGGAAGTTCGCGGTGGCCGCGATCATCGCCAACCTGCACGACGTGGTCATCATCCTGGGCTTCTTCGCCTTCTTCCAGTGGGAGTTCTCGCTGGCGGTGCTGGCGGCGGTGCTGGCGGTGCTGGGCTACTCGGTCAACGAGTCGGTGGTCATCTTCGACCGGATCCGCGAGGCCTTCCGCAAGTACCGCAAGATGAGCACGCACGAGGTCATCGATCACGCGATCACCAGCACGATGAGCCGCACGGTCATCACGCACGGCTCGACGCAGATGATGGTGCTGTCGATGCTGCTGTTCGGCGGCCCGACGCTGCACTACTTCGCGGTGGCGCTGACGATCGGCATCCTGTTCGGCATCTACTCGTCGGTGTTCGTCGCGGCGGCCATCGCGATGTGGCTGGGGGTCAAGCGGGAAGATCTGGTGGGCACCACCCCCCGAAAGGACCATGATCCCAGCGATCCGAACTCGGGCGCGGTCGTGTGAGACCGCGCAACGCTGGTGTAAAGTAGCCCGCGCCCTTTTTTCAGATTCTGCCGCTCGCCCACCTTCCCTCCATGACTGCCGCAACCCCTTCCTCGCTTCTGGCTGTGCAGGCGCGGCAGCTCTATGGCGAGCAACTGGTCCGGATGATGCCTCGGGTGTCCCGGACCCTGGTCGAGCGCATCCGCGACCGGGTGGCCGAGCAGACCAAGGGGCCCGCCGAGCATCATCTGGTCTATCGCGACCTGCTGGTGGACCTGCCCAGGCAGTCCGAGCGCTGGGAGCGCGCGTTCGTGCTGCAGATCAAGCTGGCGCTGGCGGGGCGCGCGCATGCGCCGGCGGCGGGCTCGCGCAACGCCACCCGCGCCGACGAGCTGGCCATCGTCGATGACGCCTCGATCGACCAGGAGATCGTCGTCTCGCACATGGCGATGGCGCTGCTGGACAAGGCGAACTGGGAGTTCTCCGACCTGCGCTACCGCATGGTGACGCTGGATCAGCGCGCCGAGCTCGATGCGCAGGACGTGCTGCGCCCGCATGCCCTGGCGCGCGCGGTCTCGGAGAGCTGGTTCGAGGCCGGGCTCAGCGGCGAGGCCTGGCGGGTGATGCAGCCGATGCTGCACGAGGAATTCTCCGCGCTCATCCACGAGGCCTATCACGAGGTCAACCGCTGGCTGATCAGCAAGGGCGTCTGCCCTGAGGTGAACCTGCGCAACTTCATCCGCAAGAGCCGTGATGACGGTCGGTCGGCGCGGCCGGACGCCTCGGCACGGGTCGCGCCGCCAGCCCCGGCCCAGACCGCCGCCGCCGCCGGGTCGGTCGCCCGGGTGGCTCCGCCCCCCTCGCGCTTCCCGACGCCGCAGCTGAATCGGCCCCAGCCTCAGGCTGCGGCCCAGGACGGTGCGGGCGCAGGGGCGGCCGCCAGGGGGGCAGACCGTGCGCCGGAGGTGCCGCCGCGCGGGCGTCCGACCCCGGGTGATCGCACCGCCGACAGCGCGTCGGCCGATCCCGGTCACGCCCAGTCGTATGCGCCCACGGTGCTGGCCGACCTGATGCCCGCGGCCTCTTCGTCCGGCACGCCCACCACGCCGGTGCCGATGCGCGATGTCCACGAGGAAACGCGCATGATGACGCACTCGCCGGGCCTGCTGCGCAGCATCGAGCAGGCCGAGGCGGTGCTGGGGCGGCTCAACCGGCTGGTCGCGCGTCAGGTGCCGGACTTCTACAGCTCGACCATCGCGCATCCGCATGTGCCGGCCTCGCCGGGGCTGAGCGCGGCGATCGACGATGCCGAGGCCGCCGTGCGCCGTCGCTTCGACGTGCGCTCGCCAGGCGAGGGGGCCGAGGGGGCGGCCGTCCAGGGCGTGCCGGTGCTGTCGCAGTCCGCCGCCGTCTCGACGCCGGGCCTGCTGCAGGAGCTGCAGACCCGCAAGATCGCGCTCAAGCAGGCGGCGACCACGCCGGTGGAGCGCGCCACGATCGAGATCGTCGCGCTGATGTTTCAGAGCCTGCTGACCGAGGAGCGCATCCCGGCCGCGGTGCGGGTGTGGTTCGCCCGGCTGCAGATGCCGGTGCTGCGCGTGGCCATCGCCGAGCCCGACTTCTTCGCCACCATCGATCACCCGGCGCGCAAGCTGATCGATCGCATGGGCGGCTGCGTGATGGGCTTCGAGGTCGGTGCGGCCGGCATCAGCGAGCCGATGGAGCGCGAGATCAAGCGCGTGGTCCAGGTCGTCGAGGCCTACCCGGACACCGGCCGGCGCGTCTTCCAGACCGTGCTGACCGAGTTCGAGCGCTTCGTCGAGGAATACTTCAAGACCGAGCATGTCGCCGCCAGCAAGGGCGTGTCGCTGGCGCAGCAGATCGAGCAGCGCGAGACGATGGCGATCCAGTACACCATCGAGATGCGCAAGATGCTCGACAAGGTGCCAGTCCATGACAGCGTGCGCCATTTCCTGTTCCATGTCTGGGCCGACGTGCTGGCCACGACCGCGGTCAAGACCAGCGCCAGCAGCGAGCAGACCAAGGCGATGACCAAGGTGGCCTCCGACCTGATCTGGCTGGCCAGCGCCAAGGTGTCGCGCGAGGAGCGCGCCGAAGCGATCCGTCGCCTGCCGCCGCTGCTCAAGCGCCTGCGCGAAGGCATGGGCTCGGCCGGCGTGCCCATGCCGCGTCAGGACGAGTATGTGCAGTCGCTGAACAATGCGCTGCAGGCGGCGTTCTCCGCCCGCACCGCGACCATCCCGACCGAGCGGCTCGACGAGCTGATGATGCAGCTCGAGGCGCTCGAGGACATGCTGCCCGATCTGGGTGACGTGGAGATCGACGAGTCGATGGTCCGCGATCTCTCCGGGCATGAGACCCAGGACCTCGAGGTGGTGGCCGAAGGGGGGTCGATGCCCACGCCGGCGATGGTGGCCTGGGCGGGCGATCTGACGGTGGGCAACTGGTTCCGGCTCGACTATCGAGGCCGCATCGAGCCGGTGCAGCTGGCCTGGCAGGGCAGCCGCAAGCAGTTCAGCCTGTTCGTGTCGGCCCAGGGGCGCGGCATCATGTTCCAGAAGCACCGCCTGGCCTCTTTCCTGCAGGCCGGGCTGCTGGTGCCGTTCGACGAGGAATCGCTCACCGTGCGCGCGACGCGCAACGCGCTGGCCAAGCTCGACGCCGACCCGGAGCGGCTGCTGCACTGAGCCGCACCGCGCGGGCCCCGGTTCAGTGGATGAGCCGGTCCTCGTCGTCGACGAGCAACTCGTCGAGGATCAGCGCGTCGGGCTCCTCGCCCACGCTCCAGAACACCATCAGCACGATGATCTTCAGGTCCTCGAGCGCCAGCGAGCCCCCAGGGGCAGCCATGGCGCGGTCCAGGGCGATCTCGCGCATCGGGGCCGGCAGCACGCCGGCCGACTCGAGGAAGCTCAGGAAGGCGATCGACTCGGTGCCGAGCCGCTCCTGTTCGGCCCGGGTATAGACGCGCAGCGACAGCGCGCCCTGCGCCTGCGACTGGATCTCGGAGATGCTGGCCAAGCCGTCGAGCCAGCTCAGCGCATCTTCGATCTCGTCACTCTCGAAGCCGACGGCCGTCAGCTTGCGCGACAGCTGGTCGTGCTCCGGGCAGGCATCCGGACGCCAGTAGTTTTCGTAGAGGTAGACGAGCACGTCGAACATGGATTCACTATACCCGAGGGCATGGTGACGCGGAGAGCCCGCAACAGGTGGCCCTCGGGCGCGGGGTCACGCGCGGTTCTGGCGCTGGAAGATCTGTCCGGGCAGCCGCACGATGTCCTCGCTCAGTTCGAGCTCGAGCAGCCGGGCCTGCAGCAGTGGGGTGGCCCAGCCGGTGCGGGCCTGCAGGGCATCGAGGGTGGCCGGGCTCCAGCCCAGGGCGGCGAGAATCGGGTCGGCAGGGGTGTCGTCCGGGTCGGGTGCCGGGGAGGACGGGTGGCGGTCGCCGTCGTCGTGCGGGCCGCACGGCGCGGCAGGCGCGCTCCGGCGCAGCGGCTGCAGATCCTCCAGGATGTCGTCGACCGATTCCACCAGCCGGGCGCCGTCGCGGATCAGGCGATGGCATCCCCGGGACTGGGGGCTGCGGATCGAGCCCGGAATCGCGAAGACCTCGCGGTTGCTCTCGAGCGCGAGCCGCGCCGTGATCAGCGAGCCCGACTGCAGCGCCGCCTCGACGACCAGCGTGCCCAGCGCCAGCCCGGCGATCAGCCGGTTGCGCTGCGGGAAGTGCGGTGCCAGCGGCGGCGTGCCCAGCGCATGCTCGCTGACAAGCAGGCCGCCGGCGGCGACGATGCGCGCCGCCAGCGCCTCGTGCTGGCGCGGGTAGCAGCGGTCGAGGCCGGTGCCGACCAGGGCCAGCGTCGGGGCGGCCACATCCAGCGCCCCCAGATGGGCGGCCGCATCGATGCCGGCGGCCAGGCCGGACACGATGGCCAGCCCGGCGCGACCCAGGTCGGCCGCGAATTCGCGGGCCAGGGCGGTGCCGCTGGCCGTCGGATGCCGGCTGCCCACGATCGCGATCATGTCCGGCCCGGTCAGGCAGGCGGGCTCGCCGTGCAGGTGCAGCATCAGCGGGGGATCGGCCATGTGCAGCCATCCGGCCGGATAGCTGGCGTCGCCCAGGAAAAGCAGGTGATGGGCCGGATGCTCGAGCCAGGCCAGCGTATCCTCCACCAGCGGATCGAGGTCGGCAGGGGGCGTGCGCAGCGCCTGCACCAGCGCGTCGCCCACGATCTGGCGCTGCGCGACCGGCGAGGCCTCGAACACGCCCTGTGGCGAGCCGAAGGCCGCCAGCAGCTGGCGGGCCCGCTGGCGGCCGCAGCCGGGGGTCTGCAGCAGCCGCAGCCAGGCGGCGATCTCGTCGGGAGCGTGTCCGGCCTGAGGCATCGATCGCTCCCGGCGGACTTCAGGGCTGGGTGAAGCGGTCGCCGGGGCGCACCGCAGTCCGGGCCTCGAGGATCAGCGCGTAGGACACCCGGTCGAAGACACGGAACACGAGCAGGTGGCCGTGCGGCTCGTCGGGCAGCTGGACCCGGGGGCGCTGCGGGTCGGTCCGGTCGACGATGCGCTCGCCGGCGCGCTGGATGGCCAGCACATGGCCGCGCTCCATGCCGTCGGCCAGGCCGCGGTTCAGCGCCACGATCTGGTTCTGGCCGGCCGACAGCCCGTCGCCGTAGATCGAGACGATCCGCCCGCCGATCGGCGTGGCCGGCGCGTGCGGCACGAAGTTGGTCGTGTCGCGCATCGGTGCCTGCGCCAGGCGGTCGCCCGGGCCGGCCTCCTGCCGCAGCGAGGTGAGCACGACCGTGCCGGGTACGATCTCTTCCTGGCCGTCGGCTGTGGCGGTCACGCTGCCGGGCCGGACATACTCGGCCGAGCCGACGAAGGCCGCCTCGTGGCCCAGCAGCTCCTTCGTGTCCGGATCGAGCAGCGGGCGCGGATTGCGGAAGACCCGCCAGTCGCGCAGCGGCGGGATGTCGCCGCGCACATAGGCGGTGTCGCCCCGGCCGAGCAGCACCTGGCCCTCGCGGCCGGCGATGATGCGCGGCGCGGTCTCCAGCTCGTTGCTGCCCAGCACGACCGCATCGTTGAGGAAGGGCTCGATCAGGTGCAGCGAGATCGAGGCGATCGGACCGTTGTCGACGCTGCCGGCGCGCACCCGCGGCGAGAGCTTGACCGTG
The DNA here is from genome assembly GCA_030918015.1 of Pseudomonadota bacterium. Taxonomy (GTDB): domain Bacteria; phylum Pseudomonadota; class Gammaproteobacteria; order Burkholderiales; family Burkholderiaceae_C; genus Sphaerotilus. The sequence continues at coordinate 1,456 of JAUPTP010000011.1, read as the reverse complement.
CCTTCGCCGGCGCTGCCGAACTGCAGTCGCGCACGGCCTCCTTCGCGGACCAGCACCAGCTCCTGGCCGGGATAGATCAGGTGGGGGTTGCGCACCTGATCCAGGTTCATGCCCCACAGCTCGGGCCAGCGCCACGGGGTGCGCAGGAACACCCGGGCGATGTCCCACAGCGTGTCGCCCCGGCGCACCGTGTAGCGCTCGGGCGCGTCGGGCGCCAGTTCGGACAGGGGCACGCCCGTCTCGGCGACCTGACGGGCCGTGCCACGCTGGGTGGCAGTGACCGGATAATCGGGGGCAGCGTGAGTCGCCTGGAGCGACAGACCCAGCGTCACCGCCGCCAGCAGCCTCAGGGGGCTGGCGACTGCGCGCCGGGTTAGAGCGTGCTCGCCGTGGCACAGGATCATGGAGTTCTTCTCCGTGCGCCGACCCGGCAGGTCCGCGCGAAACACTTCATTCAGACTCGTCGATTCTGCCCCTGAAGCCCTGAGGCTGCAATGGAATCGGCTGTTTTGCCATTTTTGCGGCCCCGAGCCCTGTTCCACCGTCGCGTCGCGACCGATCTGCCATGAGCCTGCTGACCATCCTCCGCTATCCCGATCCCCGCCTGAACAAGGTTGCCAAGCCGGTGGCGGCCGTCGACGAGCGCATCCGCACGCTGATCGACGACATGTTCGAGACGATGTACAAGTCGCGTGGCATCGGCCTGGCCGCGACCCAGGTCGACGTGCACGAGCGGCTGATCGTCATCGACGTGTCGGAGGAGCGCACCGAGCAGCTGGTGCTGATCAATCCGGAGCTGGTCGCGCGCAGCGAGGAGCGTGTCGTCGGCGACGAGGGCTGCCTGTCGGTGCCGACGATCTACGACAAGGTCGAGCGCCATGAGCGCGTGACGGTGCGCGCGCTCGACCGCGAGGGCCGCTCCTTCGACCTCGAGGCCGACGGCCTGCTGGCGATCTGCATCCAGCACGAGATGGACCACCTGATGGGCCGCGTCTTCGTCGAGTACCTCTCGCCGCTCAAGCGCAACCGCATCCGCACCAAGCTGCTCAAGCGCGGCCGCGACGACGAGGCGGCGGAATGAGCGCGACGCCTGACTCTGTCGCACCGCTGCGCGTCGGCTTTGCCGGCACGCCGGAGTTCGCCCGCGAGGCGCTGGCGGCGATGCTGGCCGCGGGTCTGGACGTGCCGCTGGTGCTGACCCAGCCCGACCGCCCGGCCGGGCGCGGCATGAAGCTGCAGCCCTCGCCGGTCAAGCAGCTCGCGCTGGAGCACGGCATCGCGGTGGCGCAGCCGACCAGCCTGAAGCTCGACGGCCGCTTCCCCGACGAGGCCGCGGCCGCGCGCGAGGCGCTGCTGGCGGCGCGTCTGGACGTGCTGGTGGTCGCCGCCTACGGCCTGATCCTGCCGCGCTGGGTGCTGACGCTGCCGCGCCTGGGCTGCCTGAACATCCACGGCT
>JAUPTP010000337.1 GCA_030918015.1 Pseudomonadota bacterium | reverse complement strand
CCTGGCCTCGGCGGTGCTGGCCATCGCGCTGGCGGCGCTGTCGGCGGTGGCCGGCACCGCCGCGGCCGACCTGTTCGAGGGCGACCCCTACCAGTCGCACCCCTGGCCGGACATGCGCCGCGAGTACCTCGGCCAGGACGCGCGCACCGTCTTCGACGAGCGGGTGCAGGTGAAGGGCCCGGCCTTCGCCGAGGACCCGATGAACGTGCCGATCACGGTGTCGGTGCGCGACCTGCCCGATGTGGAGCGGATCATGGTGCTGGTCGACCGCAACCCGATCCGCAAGGTGCTCGAATACCAGCCGGTCAGCGCGCTGCCCAGCGTGTCCTTCCGCTTCAAGCTCGAGCAGGCCAGCCCGGTGCGGGCGGCGGTGCGCACCGCCGACGGCGTCTGGCACATCGGCGGCACCTGGGTCGACTCGGCCGGCGGCGGCTGCACCGTGCCGGGCAGCACCCGCAAGGACGGCAGCTGGGCACAGACGCTCGGCCTGGTCAGCGGCCGGATCTTCGACGCCACGCCGGCCCCCGGCACCGAGGAGGTCGCCACCGGCAGCCGGCTGCGGCTGAAGATCATGCATCCGATGGACACCGGCCTGGTCGGCGGCATTCCGGCCTTCTATGTCAACCGGCTGAGCGTGCGCGACCTGCAGGACCGCGAGCTGCTGCGCCTGCAGACCCACGAGCCGGTCAGCGAGAACCCGGTGTTCTCGTTCGATTTCCCCGTGAAGCCGGCCGGGCAGCTGCGCATCATCGGCACCGACAACAACGGCAACCGCATCGACGCGCGACTGGAGTGACGATGGCCCTCGCCCGACACCGCCCCGCCCTGCTCGCCGCCGCGCTGCTGGCCGGCGCCGCCCTGCTGCCCGCCGCGGCCCAGGCGCCTCAGGTCGACGTGGCCCGCCTCGACCACGGCCTGAAGGCGCGCGCGCTGGCCGACGGCGTCTGGGTGGTCGAGGGCGCCAACGACGACTTCGCGGTCGCCAACGGCTGCAACATCATCAACCTCGGCCTGATCGCCACCGCCGAGGGCACGCTGGTGGTCAACACCGGCACCAGCCGGCTGCACGGCCAGCAGCTGCGCGCGCTGGCCGAGCGCACCACCGGCCAGCGCGTCGCGCGCGTCATCCACCTGAACCTGCATCCGGACTATTTCCTCGGCAACCAGGCCTTCGCCGACATGCCGCGCCTGGCCACGCCGACCACCCGCGCCGGCATCGCCCGCGAGGCCTCGGCCTACGAGACCAACCTCTACCGGCTGTGCGGCGACTGGATGCGCGGCACCGAGGCGCTGGGCCCCGACACCGACCTGCCGCTCGGCCCGGACGGCCGCGGCACGATGACGCTGGGCGGGCGCACCTTCGAGCTGACCGAGCTGGGCGGCCACACCGACTCCGACCTGGTGCTGGTCGACCGCGCCAGCGGCGTGGCCTTCGTCGGCGGGCTGGTGTTCGTGCAGCGGGTGCCGACGACGCCGCATGCCCGCATCGCGCGCTGGCTGCAGAGCCTGGAGCGGCTGCAGGCCATGGGGCTGCGCACGCTGGTGCCCAGCCACGGCCCGGTGCAGGTCGGCCCCGAGCGCGCGGCCGAGGGCATCGCGCAGACCCGGCGCTTCCTGCAGTGGATCGACCGCAGCTTCAGCGCCTGGGCGGCGCAGGGCTGGGACATGAACGAGGTGCTGCGCGCGCCGGTGCCCGACGAGTTCCGCCAGTGGGCCGCCTTCCGCACCGAGTACGTGCGCAACGTCGCCCACCTCTACCCGGTCTACGAGCAGAAGGTGCTCGGTCAGGGCCGCGGCGTGCGGTAGTGCCACCAGGGCAGCGCGCGGGTCAGCGACAGCACCTCGCCGATGCGCTCGGCCGCGTGGTAGCCGGGCAGGCGCTCGAGCTGCTCGCGCCAGCGCTCGCCATGCAGCACCTGGCACAGGCGCTCCACCGCCGGATGCTCCAGCGCGTCGCGCAGACAGACCAGAAAATAGTCCTCCTCGACCAGCGGCACGAAATCCAGCCCGAAGGCCTGGGCGGCAGCCTCGATGCCCAGGCCCACGTCGCCCGCCCCCGAGGCGATGGCCGCCGCCACCGCCATGTGGCTGTCTTCCGCCGCGGCGGTCCAGCCGGCGATCGCCTCCGGGGCGATCGCGGCCTGCTGCAGCAGATGCTCGGCCAGCAGCCGGGTCGCCGACCCGGTCTGGCGATTGATGTAGCGCGCCGGCCGGGCGGTCAGATCGGCCAGCCCCTGCAGCCGCAGCGGATTGCCGCGCGCCACCATCAGCCCCTGGCGACGCCGGCTGCAGCCGATCAGCTTGTGCCGGCCCGGCTTGAGCAGCGGCTTGAGCGCCTGGGAGAACAGCGGCGCCGGCTCGCCCAGCGCCGGCACATGGAAGCCGGCGACCAGGCAGCGCCCCTCGGCCAGCGCGCGCAGCGCATCCAGGCTGCCGGAGAACTTCAGCTCGATGTGCAGCCGCTCGGCCTGGCTGGCGAGCTCGCGCAGCCGCGCCAGCGCGATGTCGTGGCTGGCGTGGATGGTCAGCACCTGCTGCGTGCCGTCGAAGGCGTCGGCCAGCACCCGCTCGAGCTCGGCGCGCAGCGCCTCGATGTGCGGAGTCAGCCGGGTGCGGGCCTGGCGCTCGGCCCACAGCAGCCGGTCGGCGAAGGGCGTCAGCCGCGCCGGCTGGCCCTGGGCCCAGGTGACCAGCGGCTCGCCCAGCGACTCCTCCCACTGCTTCAGCGCACCCCAGACATGGCGGTAGGAGGCCCCCAGCGCGCGCGCCGCATGCTGGATCGAGCCGCACTCGTGCACCGCGCTGAGCAGGTCGAACAGCGGGTTGCCGATGTCGGCACCGCGCTGATCAGGCGGGCCGAAGGTGTACTGGAGGTGGATGCCGCGGGTCTTCATGGGCCGCGACGATAGCGCATGGCGGCATGCACGCCAGCCCGGCAGACGCTGTGGTGATCGAGGCGCCGCCTAGCCGCCGGCGATCGGCGGCCAGATGGCCAGCGCATCGCCGTCGACCAGCACGCGTGCGGCGCGCTGGTCGGCCGCGACATAGCTGCCGTTGACCAGCACCAGGTGGACCAGCGCGGGCGGCAGCTGGAAGCGGTCGATGACCGCCGTCACCGTCGAGCCATCAGGCACGTCCAGCTCGACGGCGTTGCCCGGCGGGCGGTCGGCCGGCAGGTGCTCGGCCAGCATGGCGAACAGCTTGAAAGTGATCTTCATGCCGCCATCATGCCTTGACGCGCAGGGCATTGAAGTCGCCCTGGGCCTGGGCGCAGTCCAGATAGGCCTCCATCAGCAGCGTCGGATCCTCGAGCAGCCGGTCCTTCCAGTCGCCCAGACGGACCTGCCCCTCGACGAGGCCGCGCATCACGCCCACATGCTCGGTCCAGCCCACCGAGTTGCAGCCGACGAGCACATCGCCCTCGAACTGCAGGCTCAGGTGACGGCCTTCGTCGCGGTCGGTCAGCTCGACATGCTGGCCGCCGGGCACGCCGTCCCACTTGCCGAAGGAGGCCGAGATCATGCCCAGCGTGTCGAGCACGTTGATCTGCGTGACGCCCTTGAGCGTGGCGTGCTGGCCGATCATGTTGAGGGCCGCCACCCGCGCCTGCTCGGCCGCGTTGGGCTGGATCGCGCTGACGATGGTCTTGCCGCTGACCTTGTCGAAGGCCTCGGCGCAGTCGCCCGCGGCGTAGATGCCCTCGACGCTGGTCTGCAGCCGGTCATCGGTGAGCACGCCCATCAGGCAGGTGATGCCCGAGTGCTCGAGAAAGCCGATGTTGGGCCGCACCCCGGTGGCGCTGATGACCAGATCGGCGGGCAGACGCTCGCCGCTGGACAGGCGCACCGCCATCGGCGGCTCGGCGGGCACATGGTCGGCGATGCCGCCGGCCTGGGCCAGGCGGTCCAGCAGATCGGGCTCGCGGCGCTCGACGGCCTCGACCCGGGTGC
>JAUPTP010000336.1 GCA_030918015.1 Pseudomonadota bacterium | reverse complement strand
TCATGGATGACTACGGCAGCCGCCTGACCTGGACCGAATCGCGCTCGCGCGACACGCGCCAGAACGCCGCGCAGCTGGTGCCACGGCTCCAGGCCGACGGCGTGCAGCGCATCATTCTCGTGACGCACGCAACGCACATGCCCCGCGCCCTGCGCGCCTTCAAGGAGGCAGCCCAAGGGCGCATGACCATCATCCCGGCTCCGGTGGCCTTCGTCGTCAAGGACGAAGCCGGTCTGCTGGAATGGCTGCCCAGCGCCCATGGCTACCGGCTGGTCCACGACCAGCTCCATGAGCTGCTCGGGCTGCTGTCGGGCAACTGAGACCGCAAACAGAAACCCGCCCGAGGCGCAGGCCGTCGGGCGGGTGGTGGCGGTCGTCATCTGACTGCCTGCAGGCCGGGCCGGAGAGGCATGTCCGGCGGCCTTTCCGGACCGTGACGATCCGGCTTCAAGACGTCCGCCTGATGCGGACGGGCCAAGATTACGCCCCGGATCCGCCGCTGGCAAGCCCCCCCGGCTTCGGCTCGAACAGGCGCGACCACATCGCCTCCATGCGGGTGGCCACCGCGCGGTCCATCTCGATGGTGCGGCCCCACTCGCGGTCGGTCTCGCCGGGCCACTTGTTGGTCGCATCCAGCCCCATCTTGCCGCCCAGACCCGACACCGGCGAGGCGAAATCCAGATAGTCGATCGGCGTGTGCTCGACCAGCGTGGTGTCGCGCACCGGGTCCATGCGGGTGGTGATCGCCCAGATCACCTCCTGCCAGCTGCGGATGTCCACGTCGTCGTCCACCACCACGATGAACTTGGTGTACATGAACTGGCGCAGGAAGCTCCAGAGGCCGAACATCAGCCGCTTGGCATGGCCCGGATAGGCCTTCTTCATGCTGATGACCGCCATGCGGTAGCTGCAGCCCTCCGGCGGCAGGTAGAAGTCGACGATCTCCGGGAACTGCTTCTTCAGGATCGGCACGAAGACCTCGTTGAGCGCCACCCCCAGCACCGCCGGCTCGTCGGGCGGCTTGCCGGTGTAGGTCGAGTGGTAGATCGCGTCACGCCGCATCGTCATGCGCGAGATCTCGAACACCGGGAACCAGTCCTGCTCGTTGTAGTAGCCGGTGTGGTCGCCGTAGGGGCCCTCCAGCGCGTGCAGGTAGCCGCCCTTCTCCTTCAGCGGCACGCCGTGCTCGCTGACGCCCTCGAAGCCGGGCTCGGCCGGCGGGATGTGGCCCTCCAGCACGATCTCGGCGCTGGCGGGCACCTGCAGCATCAGGCCGCCCTCGCCCACCTGGCTGGCGGCCAGCTCGGTGCGCCCGCCGCGCAGCAGCCCGGCGAACTGGTATTCCGAGAGACTGTCGGGTACCGGGGTCACCGCGCCCAGGATCGTGGCCGGATCGGCGCCTAAAGCCACCACGATCGGAAAGGGCTTTCCAGGATTTGCATGGATGAATTCACGGAAGTCCAACGCGCCGCCGCGGTGCGCCAGCCACCGCATGATGACCTGCCGACGCCCGATGACCTGCTGCCGGTAGATGCCGAGGTTCTGGCGCCGGCGCGGCCGGGGCACCGATTGCGGCCCGCGGGTCACCACGAGGCCCCAGGTGATCAGCGGCGCCACGTCGCCAGGCCAGCAGTGCTGCACCGGCAGCCGGCCCAGATCGACCTCCGGCCCCTCGATCACCTGCTCCTGGCAGGCAGGCCGGCGCACCACCGCTGGCTTCATGTCCCACAGGGTTCGTGCCATCTGCCACAGCTGACCGGCGTCCTGCAGCCCTCGCGGGGGCTCCGGCTCCTTCAGCCGTGCCAGCAGCTCACCGATCTCGCGCAAGGCCGAGACACTGTCGGCACCCATGCCGAGCGCCACCCGCTCCGGCGTGCCGAACAAGTTGGTAACAGCAGGTATCGTGAACTTTTCTGCGCCCCGGACCGGATTGCTGAACAGCAGCGCCGGCCCTCCGGCGCGCAGCGTGCGGTCCGACAACCAGGTCATTTCCAGCTCGGTCGAGACGGGATCTCGCACCTCCAGCAGCTGACCTCGGGCCTTCAGGGCCGCCAGGAAGTCTCTCAAGTCACGGTATTTCATGATCAGAGGTTATCAACTCAAGGATTCTTATTGTTGACCGGTTATTTAGGCAACTTCTAGAATCCAGTTGTTCATTGACGAAAGGGGCTTGTGGCCTGCGGCGCTTCGCGCAGCTGCCCCGGAAATCGCACCGTCAGGACAGGCGAGAAGCCGACGCACATCGCGCGGCTGGCGACAGGAGGGCACCGCTGACATGCGGGCCCCGGAACGCGGGGACCTGCGACGGATTATCAAGGCGCCAGCCCATGGCCACACGGCGCCTGCAGAAATGGGAAGGAGTTGCATGAGTGCATCCCGCTCTTGGGCGCGCATCCGCGTGGGGACCCTGAATTCCGCTCGGGTCTTCGCCGGCGACCTCGGCAACGGCCTCATGGTCGTCAGCCACAGCAGCCTGTCCGTCATCGGTCTGGCCGTGCTGACCACGGCCTTCGTCATCGGCGGACGTGCCGACGTGCGTGGTCTGGTCGAGGAGCGCGCGCTGGACTGGCTGGTCTCGCGCCAGGAGGCTCGTTCGAGCGACACGCCGGACACGCTCGACGCGATCAACCTGCTCGGTGCGGGCGACATCTCGGCGGTCGACCGGGCCACCGCCATCGATCCGAGCGAGCTCAACCGGCAGCAGGCGGTGGTCGCGCAGTGGCTTTCGCGTCGCTACAAGGTGGCGCCCGAGCCCGTCGGCCGGCTGGTGCAGGAAGCCTGGTCGCTGGGCAAGCGCGTGGGCCTGGAGCCGACGCTGATCCTGGCGATCGTGGCGATCGAATCCTCGTTCAATCCCTTCGCCCAGAGCGCCGTGGGGGCGCAGGGCCTGATGCAGGTGATGACGCGGGTGCACGACGACAAGTACGTCGCGTTCGGCGGCAACCATGCGGCCTTCGACCCGCTCACCAACCTGCGCGTCGGCGTGCAGGTGCTGAAGGACTGCATCGCCCGGGCGGGCTCGATCGAGGGCGGCCTGCGCCACTACGTCGGCGCGGCCAATCTGGCCAGCGACGGCGGCTACGCCTTCAAGGTGCTGGCGGAGCAGGAATTCATGCAGCAGCTGCTGCGGGGCCGCTCGGTGCCGGTGACGGCGCGCCTGCCGGTGCCTCCGGTGGCGCCGCCGGATGCCTCCACCCCCTCGGCGCCGATGTCGCCGGTGTCGCCCAATCCCGCCACGCAGGCCTCCCCCTCGGCCCAGCTGCCCGCCAGCGACAACCGCCTCGCGGCCCTGAGCTACTGAGGCGCGCCCGCAGCGACGCCGGACACTTCCTGTAAACTTGCCCCACCACGCAACTGGCGTTCAAGGCCCCCGACCGGGCCGAGGTGGTCTACCACCGGGGAGCGTGGTCGCCGTGCAACCATCCGGTTCGCGGCGGATTCTTGCCGTGCGCCTGGGCAGCCCGTGCCGACGACCGATGACCGAGGTCCGGAGCGGGTCCAGAACCTCCCGACAGGACTGCCGCATCATGTTTGACCGCGCTGCCCATACCCTGGCTGCCATCGATCCCGAACTCACCGCCGCCATCGCGGCCGAGACGCTGCGCCAGGAAGAACACATCGAGCTGATCGCCAGCGAGAACTACACCTCGCCGGCCGTCATGGCCGCCCAGGGCAGCCAGCTCACCAACAAGTACGCCGAAGGCTATCCGGGCAAGCGCTACTACGGTGGCTGCGAGCATGTCGACGTGGTCGAGCAGCTGGCCATCGACCGCGCCAAGCAGCTCTTCGGCGCCGAGTACGCCAACGTGCAGCCGAACTCCGGCTCGCAGGCCAACCAGGCCGTGTTCTTCGGTCTGCTGCAGCCCGGCGACACCATCATGGGCCTGAGCCTGGCCGAAGGCGGCCACCTGACCCACGGCATGCCGCTGAACATGTCGGGCAAGTGGTTCAAGGTCGTCTCCT
>JAUPTP010000335.1 GCA_030918015.1 Pseudomonadota bacterium | reverse complement strand
CAAGCTCTCGGGCCGCAACGCCTTCAAGCAGCGCCAGCAGGACCTCGGCGTCGCGCTCGAGTCCGAGGCCGAGCTCAACGCCGCCTTCGTCAAGTTCAAGGACCTGGCCGACCGCAAGAGCGAGATCTTCGACGAGGACATCATCGCGCTGGTCGGCGACGAGAGCGTCAGCGCCGAGGTCGAGCACTACCGCCTGCTGTCGCTGTCGCAGCACTCCGAGACCGGCGAGCGTCCGGGCGCGCGGGTGACCTTCGCCGCCGGCCAGGTCGAGCACCGCGCGGTGGCGCAGGGCAACGGCCCGGTCGATGCCACGCTCAAGGCGATCGAGTCCAAGCTCGAGACCGGCGCGGAGCTGCTGCTCTATTCCGTGAATGCGATCACGTCCGGCAGCACCGAGTCGCAAGGCGAGGTGACGGTGCGGCTGCAACATGGCGGCCGCGTCGTCAACGGTGTCGGCGCCGACCCCGACATTGTCGTGGCCTCTGCCAAGGCCTATCTGGCGGCGCTGAACAAGCTCCACAGCAAGGCCGAACGGGTCGCCGCCCAGGGTTGACGCAGGGATCATGCGAACAGGGGGGGTGAATTGAAAATCATCGTCGCATCGTGTCCTTGTGGCGCGTTACATGCTTCGCCTAGACTGAATCCGCTTACCTGTTCGCTGTATCCAGAGGCTGTCGTGACTCGTTCCGCATTGAAGAGAAGAATCGTTTTTCCGCAGTGGTCCGCGGTGTTCGTGAGTGCTGCCGTGCTGCTGTCGGGGCTGGCCGCCGACCCGGCCCAGGCGGCGCGTCGCAAGGAGAGCCGCTCGGAGAGCGTCGTGCAGCGTGCGAAGAAGGTGGTCGTGCCTGCTGCGGGGCGTGCCGAGAAGGCCCGGCCTGGCAATCGTCTGTCTCGTGCGGCGATGCGCCGCGCGGCACTGGCCGGCGGGGCCGCTGCCACGGCTGTGGCGGTGGCTCCCCGCTTGTCCTTCGGCCAGGCCAATGGCCTGCATGACACCGTCGATCCGCTGGAGCTGAAGTCCAGCGTGGCGCTGGTGGTCGATCAGGACACTTCGGAGGTGCTGTTCAGCAAGAACTCCCAGGCCGTGCTGCCGATCGCCTCGCTGACCAAGCTGATGACCGCGCTGATCGTCACCGAGGCGCGCCAGTCTCTCGACGAGCAGCTCGAGATCACGCATGAGGACATCGACACGGAGAAGAACAGCCGCTCGCGCCTGGCACCAGGAACCGTGCTGACGCGGGGCGAACTGTTGCATCTGGCCCTGATGTCGTCGGAGAACCGTGCGGCCAATGCCCTGGGTCGGCACTATCCCGGTGGCTTGCCGGCCTTCGTGTCGGCGATGAACCGCAAGGCCGCTGTGCTGGGCATGTCCAGCACCCGCTATGTGGAGCCCACGGGCCTGTCGAGCAGCAACCAGTCCAGCGCCGCCGATCTGGCCCGCCTGGTCAAGGCGGCATATCAGTATCCGCTGCTGCGTGCATTCTCGACTTCGCCCGCCCACGAGGTCGATGTGGGGTCGCGGACCCTGCATTACAGCAACACCAACAGCCTGGTGCGCAATCCGGGCTGGGAGATCGGCCTGCAGAAGACCGGCTACATCGTCGAGGCCGGGCGCTGCCTGGTCATGCAGGCGCAGCTGGCCGGCCGCAAGCTGATCATGGTCTTCCTGGATTCCGCGGGGAAGTACTCGCGGCAAGGCGATGCGGAACGGGTGCGCCGCTGGATCGAATCCGGCGGCTCCGTGCGCGCGCCGGCCAGCCCGGTGTCGGTCACGCGAGACCGTCCGGCCCTGTCCTGACGCGCGGGGCCGTGCTGCCGGGTGGCCGCTTGGTCAGCGGTCGCTGCGGTGGCCGAGCGAGGCCGAGATGGTGCGGGCGGTGTCGCGCAGCCGCTCGGCCCAGGTTTCTTCCAGCCGATCGGCCGGCGCCGAGATCGACAGGCCCGCGATCAGCCGGCCCTGATCGTCATGGATGGCGGCTGCCATGCAGCGCACCCCCAGCTCCAGCTCCTCGTTGTCCCGGGCCATCTCGGTCTGGCGTACCCGGGAGAGCTCGCGCTCCAGCGTGGGCAGGTCGGTGATGCTGTTGCGCGTGTGGCCGGCCAGGCCGGTGCGGGTCGCATAGCTTCGCACCCGCTGCGGATCGTCATGGGCGAGGAACAGCTTGCCCACCGAGGTCAGGTGCAGTGGTGCGCGTCCACCGATCGCCCTCACCACCTGCATGCCTGAACGCTCCGAATAAGCCCGCTCGATGTAGACGATCTCGTCGCCCTGGCGAACCGACAGGTTCACCGGCTGATGCGTCAGCTTGTGCAGTTCGCGCATCGGGGCCAGCGCGGCATCCCGCACATCCAGCCTGGCCTTGACCAGGTTGCCCAGCTCCAGCAGCCTCATGCCGAGGCGATAGCTGCCGGCTTCCGGCCGATCGACGAAGCGGCCGATGGCCAGATCGTTCAGGATGCGGTGTGCGGTCGAGGGGTGCAGGCCGGTCTGCTCGCTGATCTGCTTGAGCGAGACCGGGTCCTGATGCTCCGCGAGCACGTCGAGCAGCATGAACATGCGCTCCATCACCTGGATGGCGGGGGCTTGCAGTGCACTATCCTTTTTTGTCATGTCGCGTCGATTCGGTTTTCCCGGAGTCTGACGTATTTTTGCATGGCGAAACGCTGTTCAGGCATGAATGAGTCCGCCGACCCGAGGTGCCGCGAGCCTGCTGCTCGCGCGATTCAGGCGCGACTCCTGTCTGGCGCGTGTCGCGGGCCGCGTCATTTTCACCACAATCACGAAGATGTCATGTTGAAAACCCTGGGAGTTTTGCGAGCCCGGGGTGCTACATTGAGAGACTGACTCTGTAGGTCCTTCCCGTCCCCTTCTCTGGCAACAGCTAAGGCGGGTCGCGATCCGCCAACCGGTCTAGCCGTGTCGCGGAAGGTTGTCCAACCCATCGGAGCCCTGGATACCGGGGCGCAAGGTGAGCGAAAATATGATGCAGCAATACAGGTCGAACTCGTACCTCTTCGGCGGCAATGCCCCCTACGTCGAAGAAATGTACGAGGCGTACCTCGACAATCCGGGCTCGGTGCCTGACAACTGGCGCGACTACTTCGACGCGCTGCAGCACGTGCCCGCGGTCGACGGCTCTGACAGCCGCGACGTCGCTCACGCCCCGGTCGTCGAATCCTTCGCGCAGCGCGCCAAGGCCAATGCCTTCGCCGTCAAGGCCAGTTCCGCCGATCTGGCGGTGGCCCGCAAGCAGGTCCATGTCCAGTCGCTGATCGCCGCGTATCGCAACGTGGGCGCGCGCTGGGCCGACCTCGATCCGCTCAAGCGCACCGAGCGTCCCAAGATCCCCGAACTCGAGCCGGCGTTCTACGACCTGACCGAGTCCGACATGGACATCACGTTCTCGGCCACGAACACGTACTTCACCAAGGCCGAGCACATGACCCTGCGGGAAATCCTGCAGGCGCTGCGCGACACCTACTGCAGCACGCTCGGCGTCGAGTTCATGCACATCACCGACCAGACGCAGAAGCGCTGGTGGCAGGAAAAGCTCGAGAGCATCCGCTCGAAGGCCAGCTTCACCGGTGAGCAGAAGAAGCACATCCTCGAGCGACTGACCGCCGCCGAAGGCCTGGAGCGCTTTCTCCACACCAAGTACGTCGGCCAGAAGCGCTTCTCGCTCGAGGGCGGCGAGAGCTTCATCGCGGCGATGGACGAGCTGGTGCAGCGCGCCGGCGAGAAGGGTGTCCAGGAAATCGTCATCGGCATGGCCCACCGCGGCCGCCTGAACGTGCTGGTCAACACCCTGGGCAAGATGCCCAAGGATCTGTTCGCCGAGTTCGACCACACCGCGCCGGAAGACCTGCCGGCCGGTGACGTCAAGTATCACCAGGGCTTCAGCTCGGACATCGCCACCCAGGGCGGTCCGGTCCACCTGTCGCTGGCGTTCAACCCGTCGCACCTGG
>JAUPTP010000334.1 GCA_030918015.1 Pseudomonadota bacterium | reverse complement strand
GGGAGAGATGCTGGCGGGGCTGGCGGGGCCATCCAGGCGCTGGCGCACCATCGCGATGTGGCCGCGCAGCGAGTAGAGCTCGTCGGCGTAGCTCAGCGGCACCGGCAGGCGCTCGACCCGCTCGTCGAGCCGCTCGAGCTCGGCGCGCAGCTCATCGCGCGGCCGGCTGCCGTCGGCGAGCTGCTGCTCGAGCTCGCGCAGCAGGCCATACCAGCGAAAGATGCGCGAGCGCACCCGGAAGTTGTACAGCGGCGGCACCACCCGCGACAACGGGATCAGCACCGCCACGATCGACAGCAGCACCACCCACATCCGGTCGATCAGGTTGGCGTAGCCGAAGGGCAGGTGGCGCTGCAGCATCGGCTCGCCCGAGGCGTAGAAGCGCTGGGCCTCGGCCGACAGCGGATGCTCTCCCGCCTGGGCCCGCGGGTATTCGCCCTTGTCCTGGAACCAGTTGGGCTCGCCGTGGATGCGCCGCGCGGCCTGCACCAGCAGCTGCTGCAGCGCCGGGTGGGTGTCCTCGCGCACCAGCAGCGAGGCGGTGGCCGCCACCAGCCGCACATCCTGGTCGGGCAGGTCCTGCGCCAGATCGACCACGCCGCGCGGCAGCCGCACCGGCGTGACCTGCGGTACCCGGCGCGCATAGGCCTCGGCCTGGGCGAAGTCGAACAGCCGGATGCCCGGCGTGATCAGCAGCATGCGCACGATCGGCGACTCCGGCGCCGACACCAGCGCCAGGGCATCGATCTGGCCGTCGAGCAGGGCCATCACCGCCGGCGTCGTGGGCAGGTGCGACAGCGGCAGCCGCTCGGGCTCCAGGCCGTTGGCCACCAGCAGCCGGTGCATCAGGTGGGTGATGCCGCTGCCTTCCTGGCCGACGTTGAGCCGCCATTCGGCGATCTGCGACAGGCTCTCCAGCCGCTCGCCGCCGAGCCGCCTGCGGGCGCTGTCCTCGCGGTAGAAGATCCAGACCGGTTCGCGAAACAGCGCGCCCAGGCTGAGCAGGTCGTCGGGCGGGGTGTCCTCGTCGCCGCTGCGCAGCACGTCGGCGCCGCCCTGCACGAAGGCGGCATCGGCCTGGCCGCTGCGCAGCAGCGCCAGGTTGTCGAGCGCGCCGCGGGTGGCGCGCAGCTCCACCTCGATGCCCTGGCGGGCCAGCGCCTCCTGGTAGCGGCGGCCGAACTCGGCGTAGGCGCCCTGCGCGCCGCCGGTGGCCAGCACCATGCGCCGGGGCGGATTCGGGTCGAGCACCACATAGGCGCCCCAGACCAGACCGACGGCCAGCAGCAGCACCGGCCCGCCGGTCAGCAGCGCATCGCGCAGCGACAGCAGCGCCGAGCGCAGCTGCAGCGCCGCCGAGCGGCCCGGCGTGCGCGGCAGACGGCGTGGCGCGCTCATCGCGCGGCCTCCGCGGCGCGGGCGGCGGTGCGCCGGCCCTGCCAGAGCAGCTCGGCGCTGAAGACCAGGCAGGCCGCCCAGATGATCATGAAGCCCTGGGCGCGCCCGCCCGCGAAGGGCTCGCCGAAGACCCACACGCCCAGCGCGAGCTGCAGCGTCGGGCCGATGTACTGCAGCATGCCCAGCAGGCTCAGCGGGATGCGGCGCGCGCCGCCGGCGAACAGCAGCAGCGGGATGGCGGTGAGCGGCCCGGCCGCCAGCAGCAGCATCTGCTGCACGGGCGCCACCTCGGTCATGCGCGCCTGGCCGTGGGCCAGTGCCCACAGCAGGCCCAGCAGCGCCGCCGGCCCCAGCAGGATCGTCTCCAGCGTCAGGCCTTCGAGCGCGCCCAGCGGGGCGGTCTTGCGCAGCAGCCCGTAGCTGGCGAAGGTGGCCGCCAGCGCCAGCGCGATCCAGGGCGCGGCGCCCTGAGCCAGCGTCAGCCAGACCACGCCGGCGCTGGCCAGCGCCACCGCCAGCCACTGCAGCGGCCGCAGCCGCTCCTTGAGCACCAGCCAGCCGGTCAGCACATTGACCAGCGGCGAGATGAAATAGCCCAGGCTGGACTCGATGACCCGCCCGCTCGACACCGCCCAGATGTAGATGAACCAGTTGGCGGCGATCAGCAGCGCGGTGGCGGCAAAGCGCCCGAGCACCCGCCGGTCGGCCAGCGCCGGGCGCAGCCAGCCCCACTGGCGGCGCACGCCCAGCACGCCCACCAGGAACAGCAGCGACCAGACGATGCGGTGCCCCAGCACCTCCAGCGCGCCGATGCCCTGGAGCTGGTGGAAATACAGGGGAAACAGTCCCCAGATGACATAGGCCATCGAGGCCTGGAGGATGCCCGCCTGCATCAGCCGGGGCGATGGGCGCCGTGGGCGCCGGATCCGTGAACGCGCATGGCCCGAGGATAACCGGCGGGCCCGATGGCGGCTGGCCCGCTCTGGAGCCGGCAGAATCACGCGCTGTGCGGGACCGACTCTCCGGCCCGATGTCGTGCCGCCGTTCCGCACCCCCGTTGCCCACCGCTGCAGACCATGAAGATCGCCCGCTCCGTTTCTCGTCCTGTTCCCGCCGGCCTGGCGCCCCTGCTGGCGGCCCTGCTGCTGCTGCCGCTGCCGGCCTGCTCGCGCGAGACGGCCGCGCCCCGGCCGGTCAGCCCGCGCGGGGCGCTCACCAGCGAGGAGCAGGCGGTGATCAGCCTGTTCGAGCAGTCGTCCGCCTCGGTGGCCTACATCACCACCGAGATGGTGCAGCGGGGCGTGTTCGGCGGCGCCGAGGTGAGCCAGGGGGCCGGCTCGGGCTTCGTGTGGGACGCCACCGGCCATGTCGTCACCAATTTCCATGTGGTCAAGGGCGCGCGGCGGGTGTTCGTGCAGCTCGATGCCGGCCGGCCCATCGAGGCCGAGGTGGTCGGCGGCGCGCCCGAGTACGACCTGGCGGTGCTGCGGCTGGCCAGCGTGCCGCGCAGCCTGCGCCCGGTGCCGCTGGGCTCGTCGCGCGACCTGCGCATCGGCCAGACGGTCTACGCGATCGGCAATCCCTTCGGCCTGCAGCGCACGCTGACCAAGGGCCTGGTGAGCGCGCTCGACCGCGAGCTGCCGACCGCCAACTTCCGCGAGGTCGCCGGCGTCATCCAGACCGACGCGGCGATCAATCCCGGCAACTCGGGCGGGCCGCTGCTCGACAGCGCCGGGCGGCTGATCGGCGTGAACTCGGCGATCCGCTCGACCAGCGGCAGCTCCTCGGGCATCGGCTTCGCGATTCCGGTCGATCTGGTCAACCGGGTGGTGCCCTCGCTGATCAACCGCGGCCAGGCGCCGCTGCCGGGCATCGGTGTCACGCCCATCTCGCCCGATCAGGTGGCGCGCGCCGGCATCTCGGGCGTGGTGCTGGGCGCGGTCGGGCGCGGCACGCCGGCGGCCTCGGCCGGTCTGCAGCCCTACAACCCGCAGACCGGCGACCTGGGCGACATCATCGTCGCGGTCAACGGCCGCACCGTGCCGACGCTCTCCGGCTTCGTCAGCGAGCTCGAGCGCGCCGGCATCGGCGCCACCGTCGAGCTGACGGTGCGCCGCGGCGACAAGGAGCGCCGGGTGCGGGTGAAGGTGATCGATCTGCGGGGGTGAGGCGCGCGGGGGGGCGTCGCCGTCAGCCGCCCCGGTCTTCGGCCTCGAAGGCCGTCTGCAGGTGCTGCAGCAGCTCGCGGGTGGCGGGGCCGGGCGGGTGCAGACGGCTCCAGACCACATCCACCCACAGCCGCAGCAGGTTGGTGAACTGGCGCGAGGGGATCTCCACCAGCGTGCCGGCGGCCAGCGGCGCGCGCACGACGCCGCGCGGCAGCCAGGCCCAGCCCAGGCCGGCGAGCACCATCTGCAGCGCGGCCTGCGGCGTGTCGGTGCGCCAGAGCTGGCGCGACAGGGCGATGCGCTGGTCGACCTCGGCGCTGTGACGCCCGGCCACCAGGATCTGCCGGTGCTGCCGCAGGTCGGTGTCGCGCACCGCGCCGGCGGGCAGCATCGGGTGGCCCGGTG
>JAUPTP010000333.1 GCA_030918015.1 Pseudomonadota bacterium | reverse complement strand
CACCGGCGGACCCGAGAACAGCTCGCCCAGCACCGGCACGCCCTGGAACAGGCCCTGCAGCGGCATCTGCACATGTTCGGACAGCAGCGGGCCGAAGACCATCAGGCCCCACATGCCATAGACGATCGACGGCACGGCCGCCAGCAGCTCGACGGCGATGCCCAGCGGGCGCTTCAGCCAGGCCGGCGACAGCTCGGTCAGGAACAGCGCGATGCCGAAGCTCACCGGCACGGCGATCAGCAGCGCGATGATCGAGGTCATCATCGTGCCGTAGATCATCACCAGGCCGCCATAGCGGTTCTCGACCGGATCCCATTCGCTGCGCCACAGGAAGGACAGGCCGTATTCGCGGATCGCCGGCATCGCGCCGCCGATCAGCGACACGATGATGCCGATCAGCAGCGCCAGCGTCAGCAAGGCGCTGCCCTTGGCCATCAAGGCGAACAGGGCATCGGCCCAGGGCTTGCGGGAGACTCGGGGCTGCCCCGAACCGGAACTCTTGACCATCTTGCGGGACACAGGTTGTGAACTGTCTGCCGGCAGTGTAGCGGCCATGGCCACTCCTTCACGGTTCATGCATGGCAAAGGCGAGCCGGTGGCGCCCAAGCGTCCATCGCCTCGCCTCTGGCGGGAGAAAGGGAAATGTCGGCGACCCCAGCGACGGCGCAGAGACGGCCGCCGCCCGGAGCCCCCGTCTCAGGTCACTTGAAGGAGACCGGCTTGCCCGAGGCGTCCTTGACCTCGGCCCACTGCTTGCGCACCAGCGCCTTCACGGCGTCGGGCAGCGGCACGTATTCCAGATCGGAGGCCATCTTGTCGCCGTTGGCATAGGCCCACTCGAAGAACTTGAGCGAACCGCTGCCCTGCGCGGGCTTGTCCTGGCTCTTGTGCATCAGGATGAAGGTGGCGCTGGTCAGCGGCCACGATTCCTTGCCCGGCTGCTCGGTCAGGACGTGATAGAAGGTCTTGTTCCAGTCGGCGCCAGCGGCTGCGGCCTTGAAGTTGGCGTCATCCGGCGCCACGAAGTTGCCGTCCCTGTTCTTCATCAGGACATGCGACATCTTGTTCTGCTTGGCGTAGGCGTACTCGACATAGCCGATCGAGTTGGGCAGGCGCATCACGAAGGCCGACACGCCCTCGTTGCCCTTGCCGCCGGCGCCGGTCGGCCAGTTGACGGCCGTGCCCTCGCCCACCTTGGACTTCCACTCGGCATTCACCTTCGCGAGGTAGTTGGTGAACACGAAGGACGTGCCCGAGCCATCCGCCCGGCGCACCACCGAGATGGCGGCGTCCGGCAGCGGCACGCCCGGGTTCAGCGCCGCCACGGCCGCATCGTTCCACTTGGTGATCTTGCCCAGATAGATGTCGCCCAGCACCTGGCCGGTCAGCTTGATCTGCCCGGGCTGGATGCCCTTGATGTTCACCACCGGCACGACGCCGCCGATCACGGTCGGGAACTGCAGCAGGCCGTCGGCGGCCAGTTCCTCGTCCTTGAGGGGCATGTCGGAGGCGCCGAAATCGACCGTCTTCGACTTGATCTGCTTCAGGCCCGCACCCGAGCCCACCGACTGGTAGTTCACCTTGGCGCCGGTGGCCTTGTTGTAGGCGTCGGCCCACTTCGCGTAGATGGGGGCCGGGAAGGTCGCGCCGGCACCGGTGACGTCCTGAGCGGAGGCCAGAGAGGCGGCCGCCAGCAGGGTGAATGCGAGAAGGCCTTGGCCGAGAGCGCTCGATTTCATGACGTGTCCTTGGTGACTTCTGTTGCGAAAGCCGGCGCGAGGCCGTGACAGGCTGCATGCTAGGGTCGATTTGTGACACTTCCATGACCCGGCCGCGTCGAAGCGATTGTCACGAGAAGGTCACCGATCGTCGAGACACTGCCCAGCTCGATCGAGAGGAGATTGTCGTGACTGCATTCAAGCGAGTGTTCGTGCGCCGTGCTGGCGCCTTGGCATGCGCCCTGGCACTGACCGGCTGCGCCGGCATGACCGCCGACCCCAGCCTGGCCGATGTGCTGGCCACGCGCCCGGAGCTGTCGACCCTGAACCGGCTGGTGATCCAGGCCGGCCTGCAGGACAGCCTGCGCGGCGAGGCCCCGCTGACGCTGCTGGCGCCCAACGACGAGGCCTTCAAGGCGCTGCCCCAGCGCACGCTCGATGCGCTGGCCGCCGACCCCGCCCAGCTCAAGGCAGTGCTGAACCACCACCTGGTCGAAGGCCGGCTGGCCACCGGCGCGATGCCGGCCAAGCTGCGCACCCGCTCGGGCGCGGACATCGTCACGTCGCGCGCAGGCGACTTCGTGACGCTGGAGGAGGCGCTGATCGTCCAGGCCGATGTCCCTGCGCGCAACGGCAATCTGGATGTCATTGACCGCGTGCTGATCCCGCCCGTCAAGAAGTGACCTGAGGCGCAAATGAGAAAGGGGGTGGATCCGCAAGGATCCACCCCCTCATCGATTGGGGTGCGGGTCGGACTCTGTCGCTCAGTCGGACAGGGTCGCTGCCAGGCGCTCGGCGCAGCTGCGCGCCACCTCGGCGTCACGCGCCTCGACCATCACGCGCACCAGCGGCTCGGTGCCCGAGGCACGGATCAGGATGCGGCCGCTGTCGCCCAGCTCGGCCGTGATGCGCTCCTGCATCGCCGCCAGCGCCGGGTTCGACTTCCAGTCCTGGCCCGGCTTCAAGCGCACGTTGATCAGGGTCTGCGGGAACAGGTCCACGCCCTCGAGCATGTCGGCCAGGGCCTGCTTGCTGCGCTGCACCGCCTGCAGCACCTGCAGCGCGCTGATGATGCCGTCGCCCGTGGTGTGGCGATCCAGCGCCAGCAGGTGGCCCGAGCCCTCGCCACCGAGCTGCCAGCCACGGCGCACCAGCTCCTCCAGGATGTAGCGGTCGCCCACCTTGGCGCGGATGAACTCGATGCCCTGCCCACGGATCGCCAGCTCGACGGCCATGTTGGTCATCAGGGTGCCGACCACGCCCGGCACCGGCGCGCCCTGCGCCAGGCGGTCGACCACCATCGCGTAGAGCAGCTCGTCGCCGTTGTAGATGCGCCCGTCGCTGTCGACCATCTGCAGCCGGTCGGCGTCGCCGTCGAGCGCGATGCCGTAGTCGGCGCTGTGCGCACGCACCGCCGCCAGCAGCGTGCGCGGATGGGTCGCGCCGACGCCCTCGTTGATGTTGTAGCCGTCGGGCTCGCAGCCGATGCGCACCACCTCGGCGCCGAGCTCATGGAACACGTCCGGCGCGATCTGGTAGGCCGCGCCGTGCGCGCCGTCGACGACGATCTTCAGGCCCTTGAGCGACAGATCGGTCGAGAAGGTCGACTTGCAGAATTCGATGTAGCGGCCGGAGGCATCCTGCAGCCGGCGCGCACGCCCCAGCGCCACCGAGTCGACCCAGACCGGCTCGCGCTCGAGCTCGGCCTCGACCTGGATCTCCCAGGCGTCAGGCAGCTTCTCGCCGCGCGCCGAGAAGAACTTGATGCCGTTGTCGCCGAACGGGTTGTGCGACGCGCTGATGACCACGCCCAGATCCACGCGCAGCGCGCGCGTCAGGTAGGCCACGCCCGGCGTGGGCAGCGGCCCGGTCAGCATCACGTCGACGCCGGCCGAGTTCAGGCCCGCCTCCAGCGACGACTCCAGCATGTAGCCGGAGATGCGCGTGTCCTTGCCGATCAGCACGACCGGCCGATCGCCCTCAGGCCGCCCCGCCTTCAGCACGCGACCGACCGCATTGCCCAGCCGCAGCGCGAAGTCCGGCGTGATCGGATAGGTGCCGACCGTGCCACGAATGCCATCGGTTCCGAAATATTGTCTGCTCATCTCGATTCAGTCCTGGAATCCTGTGCCTCTCCTGTCGCCGCAGCCGACCCAATTGGCACATGTTTTGTTACATTGGCGACGCTCGGATTTTCGCCCTGGAGATTAGCGGCAGACGCCCGGCTTTCCTTAACCAGCATCAGTTCGTTGCAA
>JAUPTP010000010.1 GCA_030918015.1 Pseudomonadota bacterium | reverse complement strand
AAGGAAAAGTTCGAGCGGACCAAGCCGCACGTCAACGTCGGCACCATCGGTCACGTGGACCATGGCAAGACCACCCTGACGGCAGCCATCACGACCGTTCTGTCGAAGAAGTTCGGCGGTCAGGCCAAGGCCTATGACCAGATCGACGCCGCTCCGGAAGAGAAGGCTCGCGGCATCACGATCAACACCGCCCACGTCGAGTACGAGACGGCCAACCGCCACTACGCTCACGTTGACTGCCCCGGCCACGCCGACTACGTCAAGAACATGATCACCGGTGCCGCCCAGATGGACGGCGCGATCCTGGTCTGCTCGGCCGCTGACGGCCCGATGCCCCAGACCCGCGAGCACATCCTGCTGTCGCGTCAGGTCGGCGTGCCGTACATCATCGTCTTCCTGAACAAGGCCGACATGGTGGACGACGAAGAGCTGCTGGAACTGGTCGAAATGGAAGTGCGCGAGCTCCTCTCCAAGTACGACTTCCCCGGCGACGACACCCCGATCGTCAAGGGCTCGGCCAAGCTGGCCCTCGAAGGCGACACCGGCCCGCTGGGCGAGCAGGCCATCATGGCCCTGGCCGACGCGCTGGACTCCTACATCCCGACGCCTGAGCGCGCCGTCGACGGCACCTTCCTGATGCCCGTCGAAGACGTGTTCTCGATCTCCGGCCGCGGCACCGTCGTGACCGGCCGTATCGAGCGCGGCCTGGTCAAGGTCGGCGAGGAAATCGAGATCGTCGGTATCCGCGACACCCAGAAGACGACCTGCACCGGCGTCGAAATGTTCCGCAAGCTGCTCGACCAGGGCCAGGCTGGCGACAACGTCGGCATCCTGCTGCGCGGCACCAAGCGTGAAGACGTCGAGCGCGGCCAGGTGCTGTGCAAGCCGGGCTCCATCAAGCCGCACACCCACTTCACCGGTGAGGTCTACGTGCTGTCGAAGGACGAAGGTGGTCGCCACACCCCGTTCTTCAACAACTACCGCCCGCAGTTCTACTTCCGCACGACCGACGTCACTGGCGCCATCAGCCTGCCGGAAGGCAAGGAAATGGTCATGCCGGGCGACAACGTGTCGATCGAAGTCAAGCTGATCGCCCCGATCGCCATGGAAGAAGGCCTGCGCTTCGCCATCCGTGAAGGCGGCCGCACCGTCGGCGCCGGCGTGGTTGCCAAGATCATCGCTTAATCTTGTGTGACGGGACGGCCTCGCGGCCGTCCTTTCCCTGACCGCGGCTGACCCCACGGCACCCTGCCGCCAGCCGCATCGCTCTTTACGAAGGAAAAGTCATGCAGAAGCAAAAGATCCGCATCCGCCTGAAGGCGTTCGATTACAAGCTGATCGACCAGTCGGCCCTGGAAATCGTCGACACCGCCAAGCGCACCGGCGCGATCGTCAAGGGCCCGGTGCCCCTGCCGACCCGCATGCAGCGTTTCGACATCCTGCGTTCGCCGCACGTCAACAAGACCTCGCGCGACCAGTTCGAGATCCGCACGCACCAGCGCCTGATGGACATCATCGACCCGACCGACAAGACGGTCGACGCGCTGATGAAGCTCGACCTGCCCGCCGGCGTCGACGTCGAGATCAAGCTGCAGTGATCATTCACCACCGGATGCTCCGCGCTGCGGATGACCCGGTGATGACGATCCGCATCAGGAAAGCGACCCTCGGGTCGCTTTTTTCATGGGCGCTTCACGGCGCCGCGGGATCTCGCCCCGTGATCTGCCCGAGCGAGGTCACCAGCAACGTCCGCAGCCAGCGCAGCGCCGGATCGGCGTGCTGACGGGGATGCCAAGCCGCATGCAGCGTGAACAGCGGCGACGGAAACGGCAGCTCGAAGCAGTCCAGCGTCGCTGCATGCCGCTCGGCCAGCCGGCTGGGCAGCGTGGCGACATGATCGGTGGTGCGCACGATCTCGGGCAGCAACGTGAACTGCTGGACAGACAAGGCCACATGGCGCCGCCGCCCCAGCTCGGCCAGCGGCTCGTCGAGCAGGCCGCTGTGACTGCCGCCCGTGGAGCTCACGACCACATGGGTCAGCGCGCAGTAGGTCTCCAGGTCCAGTGCGCCCATGCCGCGGGGATGGCCGCGGCGTTGCACCAGCACGAAACGCTCCGTCAGCAGCTGCCGTGACCGCATGGCGCCCGGCACCCGGTCCCCGATGCCGATCAGCAGATCGACATCGCCGCGTTCGAGCTGCGCGATCGCCTCCGGCGCATCCGGCGCACGCAGTGCCAGACGCACGCCCGGCCCCGCCTCCCGCGCCAGGGCCTCGATCAGCGGCAGGCCGACGATCACCGAGGCATTGTCGGTCTCGGCCACATGAAAGACCCGCTCGTCACGTCGCGGATCGAAGTCCGGCCGCTGGCGAACCAGTTGCTCCAGGCCTTTGAGCACCTCGTGCAAAGGCCCCGCCAGAGCCAGCGCCCGGGGCGTGGACACCATGCCCCTGCCGCCCGGCGCAGGCAGCAGCAAGGGATCATCAAACAGCCGGCGCAACCGCGCCAGCTGCGCCGACAGCGCCGGCTGCCCCACATGCAAGCGCTCGGCCGCCCGGGTCACGTTGCCCTCCTCCAGCAGCACAGCCAGCGACACCATCAGGTTGAGGTCAACGCCCCTGAGATCGATCACAGCGATACCTCATAGACAAACAAACGATTTCCAATATAGGTCAAGCCACCCGAGACTGCCGGGCATGATGGACACTGCCCGCCCTCTGCCCGCCCACCGCCTCACCCTGCCTGCGCTGGGCGGCTGCTACTTCCTGTTTGGCACGAGTTCCCTGGCGCTGATCGGCCTGCTCGACAGCATCGCCTCCGACTGGCAGGTGCCTCCCGCACGGATTGCCGAGCTGGTGGCCGTGCACTCGCTGACCTTCGCCCTGACCGCCCCCCTGCTGCAGATCCTTTTCGGTCACCGCCCGCGCCGGGAGCTGATCTCTGGCGGCCTGCTCCTGCTGGCGGCTGGCGCGCTGGCCACGGTCTTTGCGCCCAACTGGCTTGCGGGCCTGTTCGCCCGCATCCTGATGGCCGTGGGCGCCGCGGCCATCGGTCCGGCCGCCTCGGCACAGGGCGCCGCGCTGGTCCGACCCGAACACCAGGCCCGAGCGCTGGCCACCATCTTCGCTGGCATGACGCTGGCGATCGTGCTGGGCGCCCCCGTTGCCGCCTGGCTCGGCCATGTCGTGTCGTGGCGCACCATCTTCGGCCTGATCACCCTGGGCGCCCCGCTCCTGGCCCTGTACCTGTGGACGACCTTGGGCGAAGGCCCTTGCGGTCAGCGCATGCCCCGCGCCGCCTTCCTGCATGCGCTCGAGCACCCCGCGACCTTCTGGGCCCTGATGATGATGTTGCTGCTGATGGCGGGACAGTTCTGTGGCTACACGCTGCTCGTGCCGCTGATGAAAGAGCACTTTGGACTGGCGCCCGCCGACATGACGGCCGTGCTGATGGTTTTCGGGCTCGGAGGCGTGGCGGGCAACCTTCTGGCCGGTCAGCTCGGCAGCCGGCTCGGGCCTGTCCGACTGATCCGGGCCTCGGTGCTCGGCCTGATTCTGGCCTTTGCAGGCATGATGCTGGTGCCGCGCCATCCCGGCCCTGGCCTGGCAATGATGCTGCTGTGGTCGATCACCGGGCTGATGTTCGCCGCCCCGCAGCAACAGCGCCTGATCCAGCTGGTGCCCACCTCGCTGCGCAGCCTGGCCTTGGCCGCCAATGCCTCGGCGATGTATCTGGGCATGTCGCTGGGCGCCTGGACCGGGGCCCAGCTCTATGCACGGACCGGCGTGGAAACCCTGATGCCAGCC
Source organism: Pseudomonadota bacterium (assembly GCA_030918015.1). GTDB lineage: Bacteria > Pseudomonadota > Gammaproteobacteria > Burkholderiales > Burkholderiaceae_C > Sphaerotilus. The sequence goes on along the minus strand of JAUPTP010000010.1, from coordinate 11,463 downwards.
TCGCTGGTCCTGACCGGACTGGGCCTGCTGGCCCTGCAACGCTCGGTCCGGGCTCAGCGCGGCGAGGAGATGGCCATCTGCACCGGCACGCTGGTCACGGGCACGGAGCCGAAGGTCTGGGTCCAGTAGTGCTCGTAGGGGCTGCCCGGCAGGCTGACCAGGCTGACCCCCGTGCCACGCCACTCCGGACGCAGGATGTTGGCGCGGTGCACGGCGCTGCGCATCCAGGCCTCGACCGTCGCGGCGGCACCGGCACGGCCGGCCGCGATGTTCTCGGCGATCCGCTCAGGCCGCGGATAAAAGGAATAGATCCGATCCGACCAGTTGCCCGCACCGTCGCAGTCATCATGCTGGAAACATTGCGAGACCGCCATGTCGCTCGAATGCCGGCGAGCCGCTTCCTGCAGGCGAGGGTCCAGCGTGACGGGCTGCAGCCCATGCTCGGCGCGGATGCGATTGATCGCATCGACCACCTCCAGTTCCTGCTGCTGAACGGAGGCGGCCTGGGCTGCACTGTTCATCAACCCGAGTCCGGCCAGCAGAAGCGTCACCGCGATAACGCGCCAGCCACCTGTCGTACCCTTGTTGGACATCACACACCCCATGACGATCTTGCCCCGTCGTCATGTCCGCAAGCCCCGGGAGACCCGGCCCCACTTGCTGATCTCATGCGACGGTGAAGTCATCTTGGAGGGGTACCCGATGGTTACCCCCCCCACGTTCAAGGGGTTTTCCGGTCGAGATCGCAGCAGGCGGGGCAAGCTGTGCAAGATGCACCCTCGGCTGTGGTATGGCGCGCCAGCGCCGCATCGCGCCAGAACATCACCTCGCTGTAGAAGTAGATCCAGACACAGTTGCTGCAACCGCGGCCACAGCAATGAACCGGACTCTGCGGTGCCGGATCGAGCTGATCCTGAAGGCCTTGCTGTTGGGCGCGCCGGATCACTTCGGCGATGAGCGCCTCCGCCTCCAGCTTCAAGGCTGGCCGCACCTGCCGCAAAGCCTGATCGTCGAGCCCGCTGTAGTCGGGCGCAGTCATCGCGGGCCAGATCATGATCGTCCTCAGGCCGCCCAGCGCAACAGGGATTCGTCGCGCCAGTAGGCCAGATCGCTGTAGAACCCCTCCCAGACACAGCCGATGCACCCGTTGCCGCAACAGTTGTCCGGCTCGGTGGGGGCGGGGCTCAGGTCAACCCCCTCCAGGCGCGCGCGCTCGACCACGGCACGCACCAAGGCGCGAGCCTCGTCAGGCGCGCAGGGATTCCAGGATTGCAAGATGGCATCGCTCAGCATGATGGGGAGGGTTTGTACCATGCACGCCCCTCAGCCAGATGACTGACCGGACAGAGAGGCACTTTTCCAGCCCTTTGAGTCGAAGCGCTCTGGCCCAATCGAGCACCGCGCCCCCAGTGCGAAGCAAAATCCCGGTGTTCTCGACTTCACGCGCTTTCGTCATGAGCCAGTCCGCGTCCAACACCACCCTGGTCTTCCTGCAAACCCTCCTGTTCACCGATACGGACGGGTTTGCCCGCTTCCGCCAGGAGCCCATCGCGCTGGACCACGGAAAACCCGCCGCACGCCTGTCCGCCAACCAGCCGGTCCGGGAGTTGCAGCTGCGGGAAAGCCCCCCGGGATTCCGCAGCGAATTCCACTGCACCGGCGAACCGCAATGGGTCTTCATCCTCTCGGGCCAGATGGAAATCGGTCTGCAGGATGGCAGCTCGCGCATCTTCTCGGCTGGGGAGCATTTCTATTCGGCCGACGTGCTGCCGGCCGGCGCCACGTTCGATCCGAAGGTTCATGGCCACTGGAGCCGGCAGATCGGGCCGGAGCCGCTGCGCACACTGTTCGTGCGCAGCTGAGGCCTTGCCCGGATCGACGAGACATGTCGCACCTGGTCGAGCACATGGCACTGCTGGCAGGGCAGCGCGATCCTGCCGCGCTGGACAGCTGCTTCGTCGATCTGTTTGCCGAACTTCTCTCGCCTCGACGGCTCAGGGTGCTGCGCAGCCATGCCGCGGAACGGCGCAAATGGTACGTGACACGCAGCCACGGCCACCTGGAGGCCATGACCTCGCCTGAGGCCCCCGTCCGAGCCGAAGATGCACCGCTGCTGTTGCAATGCATCCAGCTGGGCGAGCCCCTGACATTGCCTCACCGCGCACCGGATCTTCCAGTCTTCACGCTGGTGCCACTGACCGGCGAAAGCGATGACATCGCGATTGTGGAAATCGCCACCGACACGCCCATCGGCACCGATCTGCTGCGCACCGTCAACGCCATCCAGCGGTTCAGCATGCACCTGCATGCCCTGCTCGACGAAAACGAGCGGGACTCGCTGACACGGCTGCTCAACCGCAAATCGTTCGACGAGACCTTCGTGCGTGCGGCCCTCAACATCGACCCGGTCACCCTGCCGCCCGTCCACGGGGAAGAGCGCCGCCGCTTGCACATGGAGGGCAGCCACTGGCTCGGACTCATCGACATCGACCACTTCAAGCGGGTCAATGACGTGCATGGGCACCTGATCGGCGATGAAGTCCTGCTTCTCGTGGCGCAACTCATGAAGAGCACCTTTCGCGCCAGCGACAGGCTGTATCGATTCGGAGGAGAAGAGTTCGTGGTGCTGCTGCGCTGCGGCAACGCTCGCGGCGCTGAAGTGGCCTTCGAACGCTTTCGGGCCCAGGTCGAGCAGACCGCTTTTCCGCGGGTTGAACACCTGACGGTCAGCATCGGCTTCACGGCCATCGAAGCATCGGACACGCCCGGCAGCGCCTTCGAGCGTGCCGATCAGGCCGTCTATCACGCCAAGGGAAACGGCCGCAACATGGCCATCTCGCATGAGCGCCTGACCGCCATCGGCTTGCTGCAGAACAATGATCTGGACGGGGGCGTGGAATTCTTCTGAACGCGACCAGGCAAGAAAAAAGCCGGTCGCAAGGACCTGCTTTTCTGATTTGGTTGCGGGGGCCGGATTTGAACCGACGACCTTTGGGTTATGAGCCCAACGAGCTACCAGACTGCTCCACCCCGCGACTGAAATCTTTTGAGGATTTTCCTCTCGTCATCAAAAACCTTGTCGCCCGGTTCTTGATGCGCACTAAAACTGGTTGCGGGGGCCGGATTTGAACCGACGACCTTTGGGTTATGAGCCCAACGAGCTACCAGACTGCTCCACCCCGCGACTGAAGAATTAGATTCTATCTTCTTTCACGGCCAGCAGGCAAGATATTTCAGGAAAATATTCAGGCCGGCCATGAACCCGAGATCACTCGGCAGCTTGCTCGGCCGGAGCGGCAGCTTCTTCGCCGCGGTCGACCAGCTCGACGAAAGCCATCGGAGCGTTGTCGCCGACGCGGAAGCCCATCTTCAGGATGCGGGTGTAGCCGCCCGGACGGGTCTGGAAGCGCGGGCCCAGCACATTGAACAGCTTGACGACGTTGTCGCGGTCGCGCAGGCGGTCGAAGGCCAGGCGCTTGTTGGCCAGCGTCGGCTCCTTGGCCAGCGTGATCAGCGGCTCGACGACGCGGCGCAGTTCCTTGGCCTTCGGCACGGTGGTCTTGATGGCCTCGTGCTGGATCAGCGAGTTGGCCATGTTGCGCAGCATCGCCTGGCGGTGGGCGGAGGTGCGGTTGAGCTTGCGGAGGCCGTTGCGGTGACGCATGGTGAAAGTCCTTTCGTTGGATTAATACCGGTGGCCGGATCAGGTACCACCGGGGGACCGGGCGGCCGCCGGAGCGGCCCGCCCGAGATCAGGCTGGATCAGCGCTTGTCCAGGCCTTGCGGCGGCCAGTTCTCCAGACGCGCGCCGAGGGTCAGACCACGGGAAGCCAGGACTTCCTTGATCTCGTTGAGCGACTTGCGACCCAGGTTCGGGGTCTTCAGCAGCTCGGTCTCGGTGCGCTGGATCAGGTCGCCGATGTAATAGATGTTCTCGGCCTTCAGGCAGTTGGCCGAACGCACGGTGAGCTCGAGCTCGTCGACCGGACGCAGCAGGATCGGGTCGAAGTGCTGGGCACGCGGCGCCGGCTCGACGATGCCGGCCAGATCGTTGCCTTCGAGCTGCGCGAACACCGCCAGCTGCTCGACGAGGATCTTGGCCGAGGCACGCACGGCCTCTTCCGGGGAGATCGCACCGTTGGTCTCGATCTCCATCACCAGCTTGTCCAGGTCGGTGCGCTGCTCGACGCGCGCGCTCTCGACCGTGTAGCTGACGCGCTTGACCGGCGAGAACGAGGCGTCCAGCACGATGCGGCCGATCGACTTGGTCGGCTCGTCAGCGTAGCGGCGCATCGTGCCCGGCACATAGCCACGGCCCTTCTCGACCTTGATCTGCATGTCGAGCTTGCCACCCTGGGCCAGGTGAGCGATCACCAGATCCGGGTTGATGATCTCGACGTCATGCGGCGTCTGGATGTCGCGCGCGGTGACCGGGCCTTCGCCTTCCTTGCGCAGGACCAGCGTGACCTCGTCACGGTTGTGCAGACGGAACACCACGCCCTTCAGGTTGAGCATGATGTGGACCACGTCTTCCTGAACGCCATCCACCGTCGAGTACTCGTGCAGAACGCCGGCGATCGTCACTTCGGTGGGCGCGTAGCCCACCATCGACGACAGCAGCACGCGGCGCAGCGCGTTGCCCAGGGTGTGACCATAGCCACGCTCGAACGGCTCCAGCGTCACCTTCGCGCGGTGACCGCCCAGCGGTTCGACGTTGATGGCCTTGGGCTTCAGCAGATTGGTTTGCATTCAAAGTTCCTGTCAATACCCTCGGCTCGTTACACCGATAAGGCTGATGGACCCACCGGGCATTGAAAAGCCTCCGTGCGCCCGGGACGCAAGGAGGCCCATGGTGCGCACGGGACGACCGTGCCCACCTTCTCGCACATCAGCGCGAGTACAGTTCGACGATCAGCGATTCGTTGATCTCGGCACCGAACTCGTCGCGGTCCGGCGACTTCTTGAAGGTGCCTTCCATCTTGGTCAGATCGACGGCGACCCAGCCCGGCAGGCCGATCGAGTCGGCCAGCTTCAGCGCGTCAGCGATGCGCAGCTGCTTCTTGGCCTTTTCGCGCACGGCGACGACGTCACCGGCCTTGACCATGAACGACGGGATGTTCACGACTTCGCCGTTGACCACGATCGACTTGTGCGAAACCAGCTGACGGGCTTCTGCACGGGTCGAGCCGAAGCCCATGCGATAGACGACGTTGTCCAGACGCGATTCCAGCAGCGACAGCAGCGTGGCACCGGTGTTGCCCTTGCGGCGCTCGGCCTCGGCGAAGTAGCGGCGGAACTGCTTCTCCAGCACGCCGTACATGCGCTTGACCTTCTGCTTCTCGCGCAGCTGCAGACCGTAGTCGGAGGTGCGGCTGCCCGAGGTGCGGCCGTGCTGACCCGGCTTGGTGTCGAACTTGGCCTTGTCGCTGATCGAGCGGCGGGCGCTCTTCAGGAACAGGTCGGTGCCTTCACGGCGGGAAAGTTTGGCCTTCGGGCCGAGATAACGTGCCACGGACTTCGTCCTTGTGAGAATGTCTGACGCACGCGGACCGTGCGCGAGTCATGTGCGCGACAAGCGCCATGACAGTGGTCTTCGAAAGAAGAGGAACCGGAAAGCCCGGCCCTTCAACAAGATTGCCGGCGAGCGCACGATGGCACTCGCCGGCGAACCTGCGATTATAAGCCCATTCGGCACTGCGACTGCAAGAGTCGGCAGCGCCGCCAGGCTGACAGCAGCCTCAGATGCGGCGACGCTTCTGGGGACGGCAGCCGTTGTGCGGAACCGGCGTCACGTCGGAGATCGACGCAATGCGGATGCCCAGCGAGGCCAGCGCGCGAACCGACGACTCGCGACCCGGGCCCGGGCCCTTGATCTTGACGTCGAGGTTCTTGATGCCCTGTTCCTGGGCAGCACGACCGGCGACTTCCGCTGCGACCTGGGCGGCGAACGGGGTCGACTTGCGCGAACCCTTGAAGCCCTGGCCACCGCTCGATGCCCACGACAGGGCATTGCCCTGGCGATCGGTGATCGTGATGATGGTGTTGTTGAACGATGCGTGCACGTGCGCGACGCCATCCGCAACGTTCTTGCGGACCTTCTTGCTCACGCGGCGAGCAGCGTTGTTGACGGGTGCTTTTGCCATGACTCGAATCTCTCCAGCAGCGCGACGACGTTGCGCTTACTTCTTCAGCGCAGCAGCGCCCTTCTTCGGACCCTTGCGGGTACGGGCGTTGGTGCGGGTGCGCTGACCGCGCATCGGCAGGCCGCGGCGGTGACGGAAGCCACGGTAGCAGCCCAGGTCCATCAGACGCTTGATGTTGATCGAGATTTCGCGACGCAGGTCGCCTTCGATCGTCATGCGGCCGACTTCTTCACGGATCTTTTCGAGATCCGAATCGGTCAGGTCCTTGACCTTCTTGTCGAACGGAATGCCGCAGGTCGAGCAGATTTTCTGGGCGGTGGTGCGCCCGATGCCGTAGATCGCGGTCAGACCGATCTCGGCGTGCTTGTGCGGCGGAATGTTGATACCAGCAATACGTGCCATGTGCGTCCTCTAAACGGTTGCAGCAGTCGAGCGAGAAACTCAGCCCTGGCGCTGCTTGTGGCGCGGATCGGTGCAGATCACGCGGACCACACCCTTGCGACGGATGATCTTGCAGTTGCGGCAGATCGTCTTGACGGATGCCGAGACTTTCATGGTCTTCTCCTTGGTCGGCGGCTTGCGCTTCTCTTCCGGACTGTGTTGATGGATTCGCTCACTTCGCCCGGAAAACGATGCGAGCACGACTCAGGTCGTAGGGGGTCAGTTCAACGGTCACCTTGTCACCGGGCAGGATGCGGATGTAGTGCATGCGCATCTTCCCGGAGATGTGCCCCAGCACCACATGGCCGTTTTCCAGCTTGACCCGGAAGGTGGCGTTGGGGAGGTTTTCGATCACCTCCCCCTGCATCTGGATAACGTCGTCTTTGGCCATCTCGTCGGCTCGCTACGTTACTCTGACCGTGTTCTCCGAGATTGATTTCCTGCCTGGTGGTCTGGTGCATCCTCATCCAGCCTTGAAGCTGGACTTCTTCAGAAGCGCCTCGTACTGCTGCGACATCACATACGACTGCACCTGCGCCCAGAAATCCATCGTGACGACCACGATGATCAGCAGCGAGGTACCGCCGAAGTAGAACGGCACGTTGTACTTCAGGACCAGGAACTCGGGCAGCAGGCACACCAGCGTGATGTAGACCGCACCGCCCAGCGTCAGACGCGCCAGGATCTTGTCAATGTAGCGGGCCGTCTGGTCACCCGGACGAATGCCGGGGATGAAGGCACCGCTCTTCTTCAGGTTGTCGGCGGTCTCGCGGCTGTTGAACACGAGGGCCGTATAGAAGAAGCAGAAGAACACGATCATCGCAGCATACAGCAGCACATAGATCGGCTGGCCCGGCGACAGCGCGGCGGAGATGTCCTTCAGCCAGCTCATGTGCTCGCTGGTGGCGAACCACCCCACGATCGTGGCCGGCAGCAGGATGATCGACGACGCAAAGATCGGCGGGATCACGCCTGCCATGTTGACCTTCAGCGGCAGATGCGAGGACTGGCCACCATAGACCTTGTTGCCCACCTGACGCTTGGCGTAGTTCACCAGGATCTTGCGCTGCGCACGCTCGACGAAGACGACCGCATAGGTCACGGCCACCACGATCACGATGATCAGCAGCGACACGATGATGCTCATCGCGCCGGTATTGACCAGGTTGACCAGGCCGCCGATCGCACCGGGCAGACCTGCCGCGATGCCGGAGAAGATCAGGATCGAGATGCCGTTGCCCAGACCACGCTCGGTGATCTGTTCACCGAGCCACATCAGGAACATCGTGCCAGCCGTGAGGCTGACCACCGCCGTGATGCGGAACATCGGACCCGGATCGATCACCAGGCCAGGCGAGCCTTCCAGCGCCACCGCGATGCCGATCGACTGGAACAGGGCCAGCGCCAGGGCACCGTAGCGGGTGTACTGCGTGATCTTGCGGCGACCCGCCTCGCCTTCCTTCTTCAGCGCCTCCAGCGTCGGCACCACGTAGCCCATGAGCTGCATGATGATCGAGGCCGAGATGTAGGGCATGATGCCCAGCGCGAAGACGGTGAAGCGCGACAGTGCCCCGCCAGAGAACATGTTGAACAGGTTCAGGATCCCGCCCTGCTGGCTCTTGAACAGCTGCGCGAGCTGATCAGGATTGATGCCTGGGACGGGAATATGGGCGCCGATCCGGTAGACCACCAGCGCCAACAGCAGGAACGTCAGGCGACGACGAAGGTCACCGAACTTTCCGCTCTTGGCCAGTTGTGTTGCGTTGGATGCCACTTGGAACCTGTTGCTCGAGCCGAGATGTAGCCGACGTCGTGACTGTTCAGGCCGCGATCGAGCCGCCTGCTGCCTCGATGGCCGCCTTGGCGCCGGCGGTGGCGCCGATGCCCTTCAGGACAACCTTCTTCGACAGCTCGCCCGACTTGACGACCTTGACGTTCAGCGCGCGAACGCTCACCAGACCGGCGTTCTTCAGGGTAGCCAGGTCGATTTCCTCGACCGCCAGGTCCTGCAGCTGGGCCAGCGTGACTTCGTCGTTGAACTTCAGCAGGTGCGACTTGAAGCCGCGCTTGGGCAGACGACGCTGCAGCGGCATCTGGCCGCCTTCGAAGCCGACCTTGTGGTAGCCACCGGCGCGCGACTTCTGACCCTTGTGACCACGACCGGCGGTCTTGCCCAGACCGGAACCGATGCCGCGACCCACACGGCGCTTGGCGTGCTTGGCGCCCGCTGCCGGCTTGATCGAATTGAGTTCCATGATTAGAGCACCTTCACCAGGTACGAAATCTTGTTGATCATGCCGCGCACCGCGGGGGTGTCTTCCAGCACGGATTCGCTGTTGAGCTTGCGCAGGCCCAGGCCACGCACCGTCGCACGGTGCGAAGCGCGGGTGCCGATCGGGCTCTTGACCAGCTTGACCTTGACGGTCTTCTTGTCGGTGTTCTCAGACATGATGTCTTTCCTTGCCGATCGACGCTTCAGTTGAAGATCTCTTCGATCGTCTTGCCACGCTTGGCGGCCACCTCGGAGGCGGTCGTCATGCGCGACAGGGCGTCGAAGGTCGCACGAACCATGTTGTACGGGTTCGACGAACCCAGGCTCTTGGCGACGACATCGGTGATGCCCATGACTTCGAAGACAGCGCGCATCGGGCCGCCGGCGATGATGCCGGTACCGGCCGGAGCGGGTGCCAGCAGCACCTTGGCGGCGCCATGCTCACCGGTCGCGTTGTGCGGCACGGTGCCGTTGCGCAGCGGGACCTTGACCATGTTGCGACGAGCAGACTCCATCGCCTTCTGGACCGAGGCCGGCACTTCACGCGCCTTGCCCTTGCCCATGCCGACGCGACCGTCGCCATCGCCGACCACCGTCAGCGCCGCGAATGCCATGATCCGACCGCCCTTGACCACCTTGGTCACGCGGTTCACCTGGATCATCTTCTCGCGCATGCCGTCGTCGCGACCTTCGTCCGCAACCTTCGGTTGAAACTTAGCCATTTCGTGTTCCTTCGTGTGCGAGCGGGGGCGTCAGAACTGCAGGCCGGCTTCGCGGGCAGCCTCGGCCAGCGCCTTGACGCGGCCGTGATAGGCAAAACCAGCGCGATCGAACGCGACCTTCTCGATGCCGGCGGCCTTGGCCTTCTCGGCAATGCGCTTGCCGATCAGGGTGGCTGCATCGACATTGCCACCCTTGCCGGCGGCGCCCAGCTGCTCGCGCACTTCCTTCTCGGAGGTCGAGGCGCTGGCGAGCACCTTCGAGCCATCTTCGGAGATGACGCTGGCGTAGATGTGCAGGTTCGAGCGGAAGACGGTCAGACGGGCCACGCGCTGCAGGGCAATGCGGGCACGGGTCTGACGGGAGCGGCGCAGGCGCTGTTCTTTCTTGTTCAACATGGTGCGGCTCCTTACTTCTTCTTCGTCTCTTTCAGGGTGACCTTCTCATCCGAATAACGGATGCCCTTGCCCTTGTAGGGCTCGGGGGGACGGAAGGCACGCACTTCAGCGGCGAGCTGGCCGACGACCTGACGGTCGGCGCCCTTGATCAGGATCTCGGTCGGCGTCGGGCACTCGACCTTGATGCCTTCCGGCATGTCCTTGACCACCGGATGCGAGAAACCGATCTGCAGGTTCAGCTTCTGGCCCTGGGCCTGGGCACGGAAGCCCACGCCGACCAGGTTCAGCTTGCGCTCGAAACCCTTGCTGACGCCTTCGACCATGTTGTTCACCAGCGCACGGATGGTGCCGGACATGGCGTTGGCCTCGGCCGAATCATCGGCCGGAGCGAAGGACAGCTGGCCAGACTCGTTGCTCACCTTCACCAGGCTGTGCACCGGACGCACCAGCATGCCCTTGGCACCCTTGACGCTGATCTGGTCTTCAGTGATCGCGACATCCACGCCTTGCGGGATGGCGATCGGCATTTTTCCAACGCGGGACATTGTGTGTGTCTCCTGCGGTTAGGCGACGTAGCAGAGCACTTCGCCGCCGATGCCGGCAGCGCGCGCCTTGCGGTCGGTCATCACGCCCTTCGGCGTGGTGACGATGGCCACACCCAGACCGTTCTGGACCTGGGGAATGTCGTGACGGCCCTTGTAGATGCGCAGGCCCGGGCGGCTGACGCGCTCGATGCGCTCGATCACCGGACGGCCAGCGTAGTACTTCAGCGAGATCTCGAGTTGCGACTTGCCGCTATCGGTCTTCACCTGGAAGCCATCGATGTAACCCTCGTCCTTCAGGACCTGCGCGATCGCGGTCTTCAGCTTGGACGACGGCATCGCAACGCTGGTCTTCTCGACCATCTGAGCGTTGCGGATGCGGGTCAGCATGTCGGCGATGGGATCACTCATGCTCATGGAATAACTCCTGTTCGTGCCCTGGGGCCGGCTTACCAGCTCGCCTTGACGACACCGGGGATGTCGCCACGGAAGGCCAGTTCACGAATCTTGTTGCGCGCCAGACCGAACTTGCGGAAGGTACCGCGCGGACGACCGGTGATCTCGCAACGGCTGCGCAGACGCGTCGGGTTGGCATTGCGCGGCAGCTTCTGCAGCGCCAGGCGAGCCATGTAGCGCTCTTCGTCCGACTTGCTCTGGTCGTCGATGATCGCCTTCAGTTCAGCGAACTTCTTGGCGTACTTGGCGACCAGCTTCTCGCGCTTTTCTTCGCGCTGGATGAGGGCAACTTTTGCCATGGTGAGCCTCGGCCTCAGTTCTTGAACGGGAAGCGGAAGGCAGCCAGCAGCGCCTTGCACTCGTCGTCGGTCGTCGCGGTCGTCGTGATGCTGATGTTCAGACCACGCAGAGCATCCACCTTGTCGTATTCGATTTCGGGGAAGATGATCTGTTCCTTGACGCCGATGTTGTAGTTGCCGCGGCCGTCGAAC
>JAUPTP010000332.1 GCA_030918015.1 Pseudomonadota bacterium | reverse complement strand
CGACCTGGCCGACGACCTTCTGGCGTGACGGGCTGATCGGTGCGGCCCTGCTCGGTGCGGCGACGCTGGGCCAGGCAGCGGCCTTCAAGGCCACGCTGCTGGTGCCGGCCGGCGACGAGCGCCTGGATCGCACCCGGGTCGAGCGGGCCTATTTCGGCCATCCGACCGGGCCGGCTTCCGACGGGGTGCAGGTGGCGCTGAAGGAGGCGCGGCTGGAGCTGGAATCGGCCGGCGCCTCGCTGGCGGTCGAGACGGTCGAGGTCGGCTCGGCTGCCGAGGCCCGCGCGGCCGCGCAGAAGGCCGAAAAGGGCGGGGCGGTGGCGCTGCTGGCTGATCTGCCGGCCGACTGGCTGCTGGCGGGGGCCGATGCCGTCAAGCTGCCGGTGCTGAACCTGGGCGCACCTGAGGACCGGCTGCGCCAGCAGGACTGCCGGGCGCGCCTGCTGCACGTCGTGCCCAGCGAGCGCATGCGCGCCGACGCGCTGGCGCAGACCCTGGTGAGCCGCAAGTGGATGAACGTGCTGCTGCTGACCGGCCCGTCCGCGCTGGACGCGCAGCGTGCCGCCACCGCGCAGGCGGCGATCCGGCGCTACGGCCTGAAGCTCTCGGGCCCCAAGCCCTTCAAGCTCTCGGGCGACCCGCGCGAGCGCGACCTGGCTCATCCGCTGCTGCTCACGCAAGGCTCGCACGACGTGGTCTGGGTGGTCGACAGCGACGGCGAGTTCGCCCGCACGCTGCCCTACCGCACCGCCACGCCGCGCCCGGTGGTGGGCGACGCCGGCCTGACCGCGCTGGCCTGGCATGCACAGTACGACCGCTTCGGTGCGCCGCAGGTCTCGCGCCGCTTCGCCAAGGGCGCGCAGCGCCCGATGTCGGCCGCCGACTGGAGCGCCTGGATGGGGGGCAAGGCGCTGGCGGCTGCGGTGGTCGCCGCGCCCAAGGGGCCTGCGGCTGCCGTTCACAAGGCGTTGCTGGACGGCGAGCTCGACGGCTCCAAGGGCGTGGCGATGAGCTTTCGCCCCTGGGACGGACAGATGCGCCAGACGATGCTGCTGACCGACGGCCAGGGCGTCATCGGCACTGCGCCGGTCGACGGCGTGCTGCATCCGAGGAACAGCCTCGACACCCTCGGCGCCGACGCGCCCGAGAAGCTCTGCAAGGTGGCGCGCTGATGGCCGGCCCGATGCATGCGCTGCAGGCGATGCGCGCCATCGTCGGCCGGGAGGTGGCGAAGTTCATGCGCCAGACCGGCCGGCTGGTGTCGGCGCTGGTGCGCCCGCTGCTGTGGCTGGCGGTGTTCGCGGCCGGCTTCCGCAACGTCTTCGGCATGTCGGTGGCCGAGCCCTACGACACCTACATTGCCTACGACGTCTACATCGCGCCGGGGCTGATCGGCATGGTGCTGCTGTTCAACGGCATGCAGTCCAGCCTGGCGATGGTCTACGACCGCGAGATGGGGCTGATGCGCCTCTTGCTGACCGCGCCGCTGCCGCGCGGGTGGATCCTGTTCTGCAAGCTCGCCGCCACCGCGGTGCTGTCGCTGGTGCAGGCGCTGGCCTTCGTGGTCATCGCCCGGCTGATCGGCACCGATCTGCCGCTGTGGGGCGCGCACACGCCCCACCTGCTGCTGGCGGCGGTGGGCTCGGCGCTGATGCTCGGCGCCCTGGGCCTGCTGCTGAGCGTGCATGTGAAGCAGCTGGAGAACTTCGCCGGCACGATGAACTTCGTCATCTTCCCGATGTACTTCATGTCGACCGCGCTCTACCCGCTGTGGAAGCTGGAGGAGTCGGGCGCGACCTGGGTCTGGCAGATCGCCCGCTTCAACCCGTTCACGCATGCGGTCGAGTGGATGCGCTTTGCCCTGTACGGCAAGGACGCGGGCCTGTCGCCCTGGATCGTGCTGGGCACGCTGGCGCTGTGCTTCGCGCTGGCGGCCTGGGGCTATGACCCGCAGCGCGGCTTCGGCGCGCTGACCAAGCGGGGCGGCGGCGGCCCGCCCGGCGGTGGAGGCTGACATGGCCGGCTTCTGGCAAGCGATGCGCGAGCGCAATCGCGCGGGCACCGATCTGCCTGCCGACTACGCGCCACCGGGGGCGTCCGGTCCCGGCCTGGGCGGCGGCGACCTGCCCGCGCTGGCGCAACGCCTGTTCTGGGGCTGGGCGCTGCTGGCGGGGGTGGCGGTCTTCTTCGCCTGGTGGATGCAGCGCCACGGCTGGTGGCGCGCGCTGGTCGACGGCGACCCGAGCGGCATCAGCGTGGTGATCGCGCTGCTGGGCGCGGTCGTCACCGGCTGGTGCGGTCGGCGCGCCTGGCGGCTGCAGGCCGAGGCGCAGCCGGGCCTGGGGCAGGGCTGGCGCGCCAGCTATCTCGACGAGCTGCGCCGCGGCCAGCCCGAGGCCACCGCGCTGCTGTCCGAGCGCACCCACGGTCCGCACGAGACCGCCTGGTGGTTCACGGCCGCCTCGATCAAGCTCGGCCTGCTCGGTACGGTGGTGGGCTTCATCCTGATGTCGCTGCAGCTGGGGCAGTCGCAGAGCTTCGAGCTGGCCGAGGTGCAGAAGCTGCTGCAGCAGATGACCGGCGGCATGGCCATCGCGCTCTACACCACGCTGGTCGGGCTGGTGGTCAACCTGTGGCTGGGGCTGCAGCTGCTGCTGCTCGACCGGCTGGCCGACCGGCTGGCGGCCGACATCCTGGCCGACGCGGCCGCCGCCGGCCCGGCGCGCGGGGCCTGACATGGCGGTGCTGCGCCCGCGTCGCACCGACGAGATCGACCCGTTCAGCGACCTGCTGTTCAACACGCTGCTGATCTTCGTGATGCTCTTCGCCATCGCGATCGTGGCGATGAACCCGAAGGCCAAGACCGGCGTGATCGACGCCAAGGCCGAGTTCATCCTCACCGTGACCTGGCCGGACATGAACCCCAACGACATCGACACCTGGGTCGAGGATCCGGGCGGCAACCGGGTGTGGTTTCGCCAGCGCGAGGGCGGGATGATGCACCTCGACCGCGACGACCGCGGCCTGGCCAACGACTCGATCGTGGTCAACGGCCAGCAGGTGGTGAACCCGCTCAACCAGGAGGTGGTGACGATCCGCGGCTTCGCGCCGGGCGAGTACGTCGTCAACGTCTTCTACTACGAGAGCAAGAACGGCGAGCCGGTGCCGGTCAACGTCTCGGTGGTGAAGGTCAATCCGCGCGCCGAGGTGGTCTTCTACGGCACCGTGAACCTGGCCCGCAAGGGCGACGAGGCCACCGCAGCGCGCTTCTCGGTCGACCGCGACGGGCGGGTCACCGGGGTCAACACGCTGGCCAAGACGCTGGTGGAAAGGATCTGAACCATGATGACGACCGATGCGGTGCTGTGGGCCTTCGTCGCGGTGCTGTTCGTGCTGGGGCTGGCGCTGGTGGCCTCGCGCTGGCCGGTGTGGGCCAAGGGCCTGCTGGTGACGGCGGTGACGGCGCTGTATTTCTGGAGCGACGCCGCGCTGGAAGGGGTCTGGGGCTGGCCGAGCCGGCATGCGCTGCCCGAGCGCTTCGTGCTGCTGGCGGCGGTGTTCGACGAGCCGGCCAAGGGCCGCGAGGGCGCGCTCTACGTGTGGGTCAACGAGATCCGCGACGGCAAGCCGCTGTCGCAGCCGCGCGCCTACCAGCTGCCCTACAGCAAGGACCTGCATGCGCTCCTGGGCGAGGCGATCAAGAAGACCCGCCAGGGCGTGACCCAGATGGGCACCACCGAGCCGAAGCGCGGACCCAAGGGCCTGAGCTGGCTGCGCCCGGGCTCGGACGAGCAGGTGGTCAAGATCCGCGACCTGCCCGCGCCCCAGCTGCCGGAGAAGTGAGATGAGCCGCCATTTCCGTGCCCGGGGCGCGCTGCTGGCCGCCGCCGCGCTGGCGCTGCTGGCCGGTTGCAAGGAGCCGCCCGGCAGCTCGCTCTTTCCGCTCGAGGCGGGCCGGCGCTGGACCTATCGCCTGACCA
>JAUPTP010000331.1 GCA_030918015.1 Pseudomonadota bacterium | reverse complement strand
ACACCGACTTGCGGGCTTCCTTGGCGTCCGGGACGGTGAAGAAGCGCATCAGGATGTGCGGCAGGCCGGCGGTGCCGAACATCAGCGCCATGCCGAAGCTGATCGCCGAGATCGGGTCCTTGATGAAGTTGCCCGGCGCCATCAGGGCCTGGCCGATCTTGGCCGGGTCCATCGCCTCGGCCTTCGACGCGGCGGCGGCAGCAGCCGCCACGGCTTCCGGCGTCTGCGCGACCGCGGCGCTGGCGGCGGCGGCGGCCACGGCAGCGGTCTTGGCATTGGCCGCCAGCGTGGCCTTGACCTCGACGCCCTTGGCGAACAGCGCCTCCGGCGAGAAGCCGAACTTCGCCATCACCATGAAGGCCATGAAGGTCACGCCCGACAGCAGCAGGCAGGCCTTGATGATCTGCACCCAGGTGGTGGCGGTCATGCCGCCGAACAGCACGTAGACCATCATCAGCGCGCCGACGATGACCACCGCCATCCAGTACTCGAGGCCGAACAGCAGCTTGATCAGCTGGCCGGCGCCCACCATCTGCGCGATCAGGTAGAACGCGACCACCACCAGCGTGCCCGAGGCGGCAAAGCCGCGGATCGGGGTCTGCTGGAATCGGTAGCCGGCCACGTCGGCGAAGGTGAACTTGCCCAGGTTGCGCAGGCGCTCGGCCATCAGGAAGGTGATGACCGGCCAGCCCACCAGGAAGCCGATCGAGTAGATCAGGCCGTCGTAGCCGTTGGCCATCACGGCCGCCGAGATGCCCAGGAAGGAGGCGGCCGACATGTAGTCGCCCGCGATGGCCAGGCCGTTCTGGAAGCCGGTGATGCCGCCGCCGCCGGTGTAGAAGTCGGCCGCCGACTTGGTCTTGGCGGCGGCCCACTTGGTGATGTAGAGGGTGCCCGCCACGAAGAGGGCGAACATGGTGATGGCGGTCCAGTTGGTGTCCTGCTTGGCAGCGGTGCCCAGATCGCCCCCGGCAGCCAGCGCCGCACCGGCACCCAGGGCGCCGGCCAGCATCAGAAGAGTCTTCAGCGTGCGGCTCACTTGGAGACCTCCTGCAGGATTTCCTTGGTCAGACGATCGAACTCGTCATTGGCGCGGCGAACGTAGAAGCCGGTGATCAGCACCGTGAAGACGATGACGCCCATGCCGATGGGCACGCCCAGCGTCGTCACGCCTTCGCCGATGCGCTGGCCGAGGAATTCCTTGTCGAAGGCGATCAGCGCGATGTAGCCGTAATAGACGACCATCATCAGCAGCGTCAGCAGCCAGCCGAAGCCGCTGCGCTTGCTCTTCAGTTCCGCATACTTGGGGTTTGCCCTGATTCGGGCGACCACAGGATCTGCCATTTGCTGCTCCGGTTGGATCTGGTTATCGAATATCCGGGGGGCAGTCTAGGAAGCGAGTCTGACCGAATACTGACCGTTTTCCGTGATTTCCGAACGGGGGCAGTTCGGGGGTTTCAGTGAATTCCCTAATCGTTGATGGGGGTCAAATATTTACCCCAATCTCATTCTTCGCGTGCCCGGCTGACAGGCGCCTGACGGGGGCGGGGTGCACCATCGTGAGAAAGTGCCGTGTTTTCACCACATTCGGCCGGATGGCTCCGACGGGGCGCGTTTCCTGCTTCAGGTCGCAGAACGGAATGGGTATTTGCCCGGATGAGGATGAGAATAGGGTTTACCCTGGGCTGGTTGGACTTGATTCCGTCATGGATGCGGGGTTCCGATGGAGTTTTGCACTGGATAATCAGCGTAAACCCGGAAGGTGTTCTGCCGCCGTGCTGCGGATCGCAGGAGGTGCGGCTGCTGGTACCCGATCTTTTCGAATGTAAAAACCATGTCCTCCCTGATGCATGTCAGGCAGATGTTCAAGAGTGGGTCCAAGATGAGCGTGACAAATGGACGCAAGGCGCGGCAGCGCGAGGGCAGCTGGCCGTTCCTTGCGCGCCGGTCGTTCTTTCTTGAGAGAGCAGGAGACACGCATGGCAGCACTCGTGCATGACGAACCTTGGGTGGACTGGATGAAGTCCTGGTCGCCCGCCGCGGGCTGGCTGGGCATGCCCGGCCGGGCGCAGGCCGCATCGGCCGATCTGGTGCGCCGTCGTCAGCGCGACCTGCTCGAGCATGCGCATGCGCGCAGCCGCTTCTACCGTCGCCATCATGGCCGCCATCCGGGGGCGCTGATGCCGGCCTGGCAGGACATCGAGCCGGTCGACAAGTCCACGCTGATGCAGAACTTCGACCAGTGGGTGACCGATGCGGCCATCACGCGCGCCGGGGTCGAGGACTTCCTGGCGGACCGCTCGCGCATCGGCGAGGATTTCCTGCGCCGCTACGCGATCTGGACCAGCTCGGGCACCAGCGGCGAGCCGGGCATCTTCATCCAGGACAGCAATGCGCTGGCGGTCTACTCGACCCTGCTCGAGACGCGCATGGACCGCCGCTTCGCCACCGACCGCTGGTGGCCGATGGCGGCCTCCGGCGCCTTCGGTCCGCTGGGGCTGCAGCCGCGCAGCGCGCTGGTGGCTGCGCTGGACGGGCATTACGCCAGCGTCTCGTTCTGGCGCCGGCAGTGCCGCTTCAACCCGGTCTCGGGCAGCGCCTCGCGGGCGTTCTCGGTGACGCAGCCGATCCAGGACATCTGCGCCGGTCTGCAGCAGTGGCGCCCGGCCTTCATCGCCAGTTACCCGAGCATGCTGGTGGAGCTGGCGCGCCAGCAGCAGGCCGGGCGGCTGCGGCTCACGCCCCTGGCGCTGTGGTCCGGCGGCGAGGGCCTGTCGGCGAGCACCCGCGACTGGATCGAGTCGGTCTTCGGCGCGCCGGTCATCAACGACTATGGCGCTTCCGAGTGCCTGAGCATCGCTTTCGAGTGCCCGCACGGCCGCATGCATCTCAACGACGACTGGGTGGTGATGGAGCCGGTCGACGCCAACGATCAGCCGGTCGAGCCTGGCACGCCGTCGAAGGCGGTGCTGCTGACCAACCTGGCCAACCGGGTGCAGCCGCTGATCCGCTACCGCCTGGGCGACAGCGTGACGATGCATGCCGATGACTGCCCCTGCGGCAACCACCGGCCCTCGTTCAGCATCGAGGGCCGCGGCGACGACACGCTGCGCCTGCGCGATGCGCGCTCGGTCGAGGTGCGGCTGTCGCCGCTGGCGGTCACCACCGCGCTGGAGGAGGGCGCCGACCTGCACCGCTTCCAGCTGCTGCAGACCTCGTCGGACGCGCTGTCGCTGCGGCTGGACGACAGCCTGAGCAGCGATCCGGTGCGCCTGCGCGAGCGGGCGATGGCCGTGCTGGGCGACTACCTGCGCCGCCAGGGCCTGCCCGGCGTGCAGCTCAGCTACGACGCGGCCCCGCCCTGCGTCGACCCGGCCAGCGGCAAGCTGCGCCAGGTCATCGTGATGGCGGATTGACCTGTCGCCTGCTTCAGCCGCCCAGGTCTCCGGCGAGCAGGAACAGGTGCGGGGCCGCCCGGCCGTGGCCGGCCTCCCCGACAAGCACGTCCAGGGCCAGTGTGGCCAGGTCGTCGGCCAGCGGCTCGACCTGCGGATCCTTGTCGCGGAACATTGTCTTGATGTAGCCGTGGCAGCCGTCACAGGTCTCGGCCAGCACGCCGGGATGATGGCCTTCGATGCCCTGGTAGGTGACCTCGTGTGGGTCGTCGCACAGCGTGCAGCGTGCACGCACCGCGTGCCAGCGGCTGCCGCACAGGCTGCACTCGAGGTAGCGCAGACCGGCCTTGCCTTCGGCCGCGAGCACCACGCCGGCCTGGGCTGCGCTGCCGCAGCACGGACAGGCCTGCGGTCCGACCCGCGGGCTCAGGGCGGCCGGCACCGGCAGGCCGCGCAGTGCACTGGCGGCCAGCACCTGCAGCGTCGCGCCGATCAGCACGTCGATGCGTTCGTGCGGCAGCTCGTCGGGCTGGCCGGCGGCCCAGGCGAGCTGGCGTGCGCCGCGGGCTGTCAGCGCGCTCGCGTCGAGGCCGTGCACCGCCGGCACGAGTGCCGCCCCGGCGCCGCCGCC
>JAUPTP010000330.1 GCA_030918015.1 Pseudomonadota bacterium | reverse complement strand
GGCCAGCGAGCGCCGGGCATCGACGAAGAAGTCGTCGGTCTGGTCGCGCATGCCCAGCCAGAAGCGCTGCGCCAGCGCGTTGTCGATCGGCTCGCCGCCCATCTTCTGGTTGGCCGAGGCCACCGCCGCGGTGGCCCCCGCCAGGCGCACCACCAGCGCACCCTGCCACCAGGCGGTGGCGTTGACCGGCAGCGGCTGCCCGGCCCAGCGCTGCATCAGGTCCAGCGCCTGGCCCTCCGAGCAGTCGAAGCGCAGCGTGCTGACGTAGGACGGCAGCGGCATCACCTTCAGCGAGACCTCGCAGATCACGCCCAGGATGCCCAGCGAGCCGGTGACCATGCGCGCCACGTCATAGCCGGCGACGTTCTTCATCACCTGGCCGCCGAAGCTCAGCACCTCGGCCTTGCCGGTGAGCATGGTCAGGCCGAGCACATAGTCGCGCACGCCGCCCAGGGCCATGCGCGACGGCCCGGCCAGACCGGTGGCGACCATGCCACCGATCGTGCCCCCGCGCTGGCCGGGCCGCTCGATGTCGGGGTAGCGCGGCGGCTCGAAGGCCAGGTACTGGTTGCGCCGCGCCAGCTCGGCCTCGACCTCGGCGATCGGGGTGCCCGCGCGGGCGGTGATGACCAGCTCGCTGGGCTCGTAGCGGGTGATGCCGCTCAGGCCCCGCACGTCGAGCAGCCGGCCCTGGATCGGCTCGCCGTAGAAGGACTTGGTGCCGCTGCCGCGGATCGCCAGCGTGCCGCGCGCCTCGCGGGCCACGCGGACCCGCTCGATCAGGCTGTCGAGTGCCTTGATGCTCATGGAAGAAGGTAGGTCGGAGTTCGTCGGTTCGTCGTCGGAGCCGTCCGGTGCGGAGGGCTCAGAAACGCGGCAGATCGCTGAACGGCAGCAGGCCCCGGCGCACATGCATCTTGCCGTATTCGGCACAGCGGTGCAGCGTCGGGATGACCTTGCCGGGATTGAGCAGGCCGGGCGGATCGAAGGCGTGCTTGAGGGCCATCATCATCTCGCGCTCGGCGGGCGAGAACTGCACGCACATCGAATTGAGCTTCTCGATGCCCACGCCGTGCTCGCCGGTCACCGTGCCGCCCATCGCCACGCTCGCCTCGAGGATCTCGGCGCCGAAGGCCTCGGCGCGGCGCAGCTGGTCGGGGTCGTTGGCATCGAAGAGGATCAGCGGATGCAGGTTGCCGTCGCCGGCGTGGAAGACGTTGCAGCAGCGCAGGCCGTGCCGATCCTCCATCTCGGCGATGGCGCGCAGCATCTCGGCCAGGCGCCGGCGCGGGATGGTCGAGTCCATGCACATGTAGTCGGGGCTGATGCGCCCGGAGGCCGGGAAGGCATTCTTGCGCCCGGACCAGAACTTCAGGCGCTGCGCCTCGTCCTGGCTGACCTCGATGCGGCTGGCGCCGCAGCGCGTCAGCACCTCGGTCATGCGGCCGATCTCCTCCTCGACCTCCTCGGGCGTGCCGTCGCTCTCGCACAGCAGGATCGCGGCCGCGTCCAGGTCGTAGCCGGCATGCACGAAGTCCTCGACCGCGGCGGTCATCGGCCGGTCCATCATTTCCAGCCCGGCCGGAATGATGCCGGCGGCGATGATCTCGGCCACCGCCTCGCCGGCGGCCTCGACGGTGGGAAAGCTCGCCATGATGCAGCGCGCGAGCTGCGGGCGCGGGATCAGCCGCACCACCACCTCGGTGACGACCGCCAGCATCCCTTCGCTGCCGATGACCACGCTGAGCAGGTCCAGCCCCGGCGCATCCAGCGACAGGCCGCCGAACTCGACCGCCTCGCCGTCGATGGTGTAGCCGCGCACCTTGAGCACGTTGTGCAGCGTCAGGCCGTACTTCAGGCAGTGCACGCCGCCGGAGTTCTCGGCGACGTTGCCGCCGATGGTGCAGGCGATCTGGCTGGAGGGATCGGGCGCGTAATAGAGGCCGTAAGGCGCCGCCGCCTCGCTGATGGCCAGGTTGCGCACGCCGCACTGCACGATGGCGATGCGCTCGCGCGGATCGACCTTCAGGATGCGGTTGAACTTCGCCAGCGACAGCGTGACGCCCTCGCGGTGCGGCATCGCGCCGCCGGACAGGCCGGTGCCGGCGCCGCGCGCCACCACCGGGGTCGAGAGCTCGCGGCAGGTGCGCAGCACCGCGGCGACCTGCTCCTCGGTCTCGGGCAGCGCCACCAGCAGCGGGCGCTCGCGGTAGGCGCTGAGGCCGTCGCACTCGTAGGGCACGGTGTCCTCGGTCTGCCAGAGCAGCGCGTGCGTCGGCAGCACGCCGGACAGCGCCGACACCAGCCGCTGCTGGCGTTCGCGGCGGGCGGCCAGGTTCTCGGCGGTCTCGGGGCGCACGCTGCCGGCAGCCGGGCCGGAGGCCAGCGCATCTTGCGGCAGGGGGGCATTCATCAGGGCATTCTCCAGCTGGAAAGGGCGACTCGCCGGCCGCCTCGCATCGGGGCGCACTGTACCGGCTTGCGACCCCGCTTTCGCGCTCGGATGTTCAATATTCCACGAAGACCGTGAGAACTCCTGTGTACCCGAACAGATGCCGGCGGGCGATCTCGCCCCCGGCGAAGAAGCCCGCCAGCGGCACCTCGCCCAGGGCGTGGCGCACGATCTGCAGCTCGGCCGAGTCGCCGCCGAAATGCGGCCCGCCCCGCCCGGAGCAGCTGACATAGACCGCGCCCAGGATGCGGCCGGACGGCCCGCCGTCGGCCGGACAGAGCTCCTCGCGGATCTCGGCGCAGATGCGCACGAGGTCGCGGCGCGCGGCCTCGACGTCACGCCGGCAGAAGGCCAGCGTCATGCCGGGCTCGACCTGGTCGGCGATCGCCACGGCCCCGCGCATCGGATCGAGCCCGATCAGGTGGCGCACCCGGGTGTCGGCGCCGAACTGGTCGCGCAGCAGCGCATCGTCGCCCGCGTCGGTCAGGCCCGCCAGCGTCGAGCGCAGCCGCGGCACCGCCTCGCGCGGCTGCCCCAGGTCGATGCCCAGGTCGTCGAGCAGGCACTGCAGCGCACTGCGGCCGTCGAGCCTGAGCACGATGTTGTCCTGCGCCGCATCGACCCGGCGCACCGGGCCGACCGGCTGGCAGCCCTGCGTGACCCGCGACAGCAGCCGCACCTCCGAGGTGAAGGCCACGCCGGAGATGCCGCCTTCGTAGAGGCCGGCGGCGGCCGGCAGCCCGGCCGGCGGCACCGGCGCGCAGAACTGCACCGCCCGCCCGCGCGAGGCGGCCAGCCCGCCGAACAGGTAGCCGCTGGTGGTGCGCGCCGAGAGCTCGCCGATCAGCTCGCCGATGTCGGGCGTGCCGCCATCGGCATGGACCAGCGCGGTCTGCAGGTCATCGCGCAGCAGCGGCCGCTCGCCGCTGAACAGCTCGAAGCTGCCCGGCGGCAGCTCGCCCAGCATCAGCACCAGCGCCGGCTCGTCGAAATACTCGACCCCGCTGACAGCCACGCCCACACCCACCGCGCCCACCCAGGGCACGCCGGGCCAGCGCAGCCTCAGCTCCGCCAGCAGCGCGTCGGCCTGGCCGGCGTAGTGATCGGTGATGTAGATGAAGCCCAGCGGCGCGTACCGGCCGCGATCGACCGGCGCCCGCGAGGCGCGCTGCGCATCGAGCTGGGCGGCCGCAAGCGCCAGCGCCATCATCGCGTCCGGATGGGTGGCATGCGCCGTCAGGAAACCAGGATTCGACACGCGGGCAATCTCCTCGAACCGGGCTTCAGCGCGCGGCGGTCTTGCGCGCCGCCTTCTTCGCGGCCGGTGCCGGAGCGGCAGCCGCGGAGGCGGTGCGCCGGGGGGCCTTCTTCGCCGCCGGCGCCTCAGGCGCGTCCTCCTCGGCCGGTGCCGGCGCGGTGGCCGCCGCCACGCTGCTCATCACGTCCTGCATCGCGCCGGCCGCCCGGGCCTGCGCCTCGGCGGCGGCGGTCGAGGTCGCCTGCATGGTCTGCGTGGCCAGCTCGGTGAACTGCTGCGTGAGCGCCCCCCACCACTTCATCGGATCGACGGCCGGGGCGGCCGCCTCCGCGGCCTCGGCCGCCTGAGGCGCGGGCGCCGG
>JAUPTP010000329.1 GCA_030918015.1 Pseudomonadota bacterium | reverse complement strand
GCGCCGAAGGAGATCTGGTGCAACGAGAGCCAGGAGCGCTATGTCCTGGCGGTGAACCCGGACCTGCTGCCGCTGTTCGACGAGATGTGCCGCCGCGAGCGCGCGCCCTACGCGGTGGTGGGCATCACCACCGACGACCGCGAGCTGATCCTCGAGGACGGCCCCGGCGGCGAGCGCCCGATCGACATGCCGATGGACGTGCTGCTGGGCAAGCCGCCCAAGATGCACCGTGACGTCACCCGCGTCGCGCGCACCGAGCAGCCGCTCGACCTCACCGGCGTGAACCTCGACGAGGTGGCGCTGAGCGTGCTGCGTCACCCGACGGTGGCCTCCAAGCGTTTCCTGATCACCATCGGCGACCGCACCGTGGGCGGCATGAGCCACCGCGACCAGATGGTGGGCCCGTGGCAGGTGCCGGTGGCCGACTGCGCGGTCACGCTGGCCGACTACGCCGGCTTCCGCGGCGAGGCGATGTCGATGGGCGAGCGCACCCCGCTGGCCTCGCTGGATGCGCCGGCCTCCGGCCGCATGGCGGTCGCCGAAGCCATCACCAACCTGCTGGCCGCGCCGATCGAGCTCTCGCGCGTGAAGCTCTCGGCCAACTGGATGGCCGCCTGCGGCGAGGCCGGCGAGGACGCCGCGCTCTACGACACCGTCAAGGCGGTCGGCATGGAGCTGTGCCCTGCGCTGGGCATCGGCATCCCGGTCGGCAAGGATTCGCTGTCGATGCGCACCAAGTGGAGCGACCAGGGCGAAACCAAGCAGGTCGTGGCGCCGGTCTCGCTGGTCGTCACCGCCTTCGTCACGCTCGACGACGTGCGCGGCACGCTGACGCCGCAGCTCCGGACCGACACCCCGGCCGGGCTCGATACCACGCTGATCCTGATCGACCTCGGCCAGGGCCGGAACCGCATGGGCGGCTCGATGCTGGCGCAGGTGCTGGGCCAGTTCGGCGACACCGTGCCGGATGTGGACGATCCGGCCCAGCTCAAGGCGCTGGTGGCGGTGGTCAACGAGCTGCGCGCGGCCGGCAAGCTGCTGGCCTACCACGACCGCAGCGACGGCGGCCTGTGGGCGGCGGCCTGCGAGATGGCCTTCGCCGGTCACGTCGGCGTGAGCCTGAACGTCGACCTGCTGGTCACCGAGGGCGACGGCATCAGCGACAGCCGCGCCGACATGGGCGACTCGAAGAACTGGGCCACCCAGGTCGGCGAGCGCCGCAACGAGCTCACGCTCAAGGCCCTGTTCAACGAGGAACTCGGCGTCGTGCTGCAGGTCGCCACCGCCGACCGCGACGAGGTGATCCGCACGCTGCGTGCTCATGGCCTGAGCCGCCACAGCCATGTCGTCGGCAAGACCAATGACCGCCGCGCGGTCGAGGTCTGGCGCGATGCCAAGACGGTCTTCAGCGCGCCGCTGCAGCAGCTGCACCAGGCCTGGGACGAGGTGAGCTGGCGCATCAACGCGCAGCGCGACAACCCGGCCTGCGCCGACAGCGAGCACGCCGCCGCAGGCGCGCCGGACGACACCGGCCTGCATGTCGCGCTGAGCTTCGACGCCCAAGAGGACGTCGCCGCGCCTTTCATCGCCAAGACCCGCCCGAAGGTGGCGATCCTGCGCGAGCAGGGCGTCAACTCGCATGTCGAGATGAGCTACGCGATGGCGCAGGCCGGCTTCGATACCTTCGACGTGCACATGAGCGACCTGCAGGCCGGCCGCGCCCGCCTCGAGCAGTTCCACGGTCTGGTTGCCTGCGGCGGCTTCTCGTATGGCGACACGCTGGGCGCCGGCGAGGGCTGGGCGCGCTCGGTGCTGTTCAACCCGCGCTTGGCCGAGCAGTTCTCGGCCTTCTTCCAGCGCCAGGACACCTTCGCGCTGGGCGTGTGCAACGGCTGCCAGATGATGGCCGCGCTCAGCCCGATCATCCCGGGCGCGCAGGACTGGCCGAAGTTCACCCGCAACAAGAGCGAGCAGTTCGAGGCCCGCCTGTCGCAGGTCGAGATCCTCGAGAGCCCGTCGATCTTCTTCCAGGGCATGGCCGGCAGCCGCCTGCCGATCGCCGTCGCCCACGGCGAAGGCTTCGCGGACTTCTCGCAGCGTGGCGATGCGGCCAAGGTGCATCGTGCGATGCGTTTCGTCGACTCGGCCGGCCGACCGACCGAGGCCTATCCGGCCAACCCGAACGGCAGCCCGGACGGCCTGACCTCGGTCACCACCGCCGACGGCCGCTTCACCGTGCTGATGCCGCACCCGGAGCGCGTCTTCCGCAACGTGCAGCTGAGCTGGACCTCGGGCGATGTCTCGGCGCGCAGCCCGTGGGCGCGCATGTTCGGCAACGCTCGCCGCTGGGTGGGCTGATCCACCGGAGGCCTTGGGGCCGGTTCATACCGGCCCCAAGGCTCAACGACAGAGGGGCCGGCACCATCAGGTGGCCGGCCCCTCTGTCTTGGGGGTGTCAGGGCACGGACGGGCCTCAGACCGGATCGGCTGCTCGAGCGGTCGGGGCGGATGAGGCCGTGCGGTTGACCTGGATGGCTGCGCGGACCACCTGAGCGGCTTCATCGGCGCACTCGGGCAACTGCTCGACACGGTCCTGCTCGATGGCCTGGAGCACGATCTCGGTCAGGGCGCCGACCACGGCATTGGCCTGCCAGGCCGAGGCATCGTCCTCCGCGGGCTGGGGCAGGTCGGTGATCAGATCGGCCAGCTGGCGATGCACCTTGCGGCGCGCCTGCAGCCCTTCGGGCCCGACGGCCAGCACGTCGATGAACAGCGTGCGCATCAGCATCGGATTGGCGGCCAGGTGGCTGAAGTACGCCTTGACCACCTGATCGACGCGGGTCGTCCAGTCATGGGACGGCTCGATCGCCTTCGTCAGCGTGCTGATGCTGCGTTGGCTGGCGCTCTCGTAGAGCGCGATCAGGCATTCCTGCTTGGTCCTGAAATGTTCGTAGAACGTCCGCTTTGACACGCGGGCGGCCGTGGCGATGTCGGCGATCGTGGTGTCCGCATATCCCTTGGTGGCGACGCAGCGCGCCATGCCCTCCAGGAGACGAGTGCGGTGATCCAGTGAAGAAGAGATTATGGCTGTTTGGTCGATCATGGGGCTTCCCCTCAGCCCGATCGTACTTGAGCTTTCCTTATGGAAAGCGGAAAAAGTGATAAAAAAGGGTACTCATTATTACCGTTGACTAATGGATGGGTCATCTTGATAGCCGCCGTTTGACTTCGTGACGAAGTTGACGTCACGAAGTCTCGATTCTTCAGCCGACCGGATGACAGTGATATCCGAAGGTGGTACGACTCTTACCCGTTTATTTAGATTTGTTTATTTGCAAATCTGGTCGAATCTTTGACATTCAGGCAAAGTATTCATCCTGTCGGAGATATCGCCATTGGCCGGTGGGCAGATGACCGAGAGGCACGCTGCCGATGCGCACCCGCTTCAGACCGACCACCTTCAGTCCGACCGCTTCGCACATGCGGCGGATCTGGCGCTTGCGGCCCTCGCGCAGCACGAAGCGCAGCTGATCCTCGTTCTGCCAGCTGACCTTGCAGGGGCGCAGTTCCTTGCCGTCCAGGCTCAGGCCGTGATTGAGCAGCGCCAGATCGGCCTCGGGCAGGCGGTCGCCGCGGGTGTATTCGACCCGCACCAGGTATTCCTTCTCGACATCGGACTCGTCGCCGATGAGCTGGCGGGCCACGCGCCCGTCCTGCGTCAGCACCAGCAGGCCGACCGAGTCGATGTCGAGCCGCCCGGCCGGGGCCAGGTGGCGAAGGTGGCCGGGATGCCAGCGGATGCCCGAGCGGTCTTCCTTCCACTGGTTTTCCGGGCGGACGAGGGCCACGGCCGGCTCGTAGCCGTCCTCGGCCTGGCCGCTCACATGGCCGATCGGCTTGTTGAGCAGGATGGTCACGCGCTGGGCCTGCTGCTGGTGGGCGATCTGGTCGACCTCGATGCGGTCGCCGGGCTGCACGCGCTGGCCGAGGACGGCGGGCACGCCGTTGACGTTCACCCAGCCCGCCTCGATCCACTCGTCGGCCTCGCGGCGCGAGGCCAGGCCGAGGGCGGTCATGCGCTTGGAGAGGCGCT
>JAUPTP010000328.1 GCA_030918015.1 Pseudomonadota bacterium | reverse complement strand
TAGCGCCCGGCATAGCGGCTGGCGCAGGCGTAGGCGACCTGGTCGAGCAGCTTCAGGATGGTGCCGCCGTGGACATTGCCGGAGAAGTTGGCCATGTCCGGCGTCATCAGCACCGTCATCGTCAGCTGGTGGGAGGGGAGATCCATGTTCGGGGCGGACCGGGCAGCGGTCACAAGGGTTGCGTCCCCGACATCTTGCACCAGTCGTGCCCGGTCCCGCCGGGGATGTCAGTCTGGCGTCAGTGCGCCGGGCGGCCCGCCATGCGGCGCAGCGAGGTGGCGCCATGGCGCAGCGCGCCGGCCACATGCAGCGCCAGCAGCACCAGCAGCAGCTTCGAGCCCAGGTCGTGCAGCCGGCCGCTGTAGTGGTGCAGCGCCGCGTTCTCGGCGATCGGCGAGGGCACCGAGAACCAGCCCAGCACATGGATGGGCTCGCCCTCGCTCCAGAACATCAGCGGCCCGGTCAGCGCCATGAGGGCCAGCACGGCCAGCAGCGCGGCGTGCACGCCATGCTCGATCCAGCGCTGCGGCCCCGGGGGCGACAGCGGCGCGGGCCGGCGCGGGCTCAGCATCGACAGCACGCTCCACTGCACCCGCAGCAGCAGCGGCAGCAGCGCCAGCATGCCCAGGCCGAAGTGCCAGGCCCACAGCCGGTCGCGCTGCGGCCCGTCGGGCAGCACCTCCTCGGCGACCAGGCCGATCGCCAGCAGCGTGAGCGTCAGCAGGGCGCCGCCCCAGTGGGCCAGGCGGGAGACCGGTCCGTAGACCGTGGGGCGGGAGCGGGCGGCGGAGGTGGCTGGTTCGAGGGCGGGCATCGGCGGAGTTCCGTCGTCGTGAGAAGTGAGAAGAAAGCGGCGGGGCGAAGAAGAGCGGCCGGGCTCAGGCGTCCGGCGCCAGATCGACCACGCGCACCGGCACCCGCGGGGCCAGCGCGCACATCAGCTCGTAGCCGATGGTGCCGGCGCCGTGCGCGACCTCGTCGATCGACAGCTGCGTGCCGCGCGGGCCATGGCCCCACAGCGTGACCTCGCTGCCGAAGCCGGCGGCCGGCACCGGCGTCAGGTCGACCGCCAGCATGTCCATCGACACCCGGCCGACGGTGCCGGTGCGCACGCCCTCGACCAGCACCGGCGTGCCGCTGGCGGCCAGGCGCGGATAGCCGTCGGCATAGCCGCAGGCAAGGATGCCGACGCGCATCGCGCGCTCGGCGACGAAGCGGCTGCCGTAGCCGACGCTGTCGCCGGGCTGCAGCTGCTGCACCGCGATCAGGCGCGAGCGCAGCGTCATCGCCGGCACCAGGCCCCAGTGATGGATGTCGTGCTCGGGAAAGTCGGGCGCGCTGCCGTAGCTCAGGATGCCGCTGCGCACCCAGTCGGCGCGCACGTCGGCGTCCGAGGCATGGCGCAGCAGGGCCGCGCTGTTGCTCAGCGAGCGCTCGCCCGGCAGATCGCGGGTGGCCTGGACGAAGGCCTCGACCTGGTGCGCCACACCGCGCGGGCCGTCGGCGTCGGAGAAGTGCGTCACCAGCGAGATCTCGTCGACCTGGGGCAGCGCGTCCAGCCGCGCCCAGGCGCTGCGCAGGTGCGCTGCGGTGAAGCCCAGGCGGTTCATGCCGCTGTTCATCTTCAGGAAGACGCGGTGGGGCTGGTGCGTCTTGTGCGCGGCCAGCCAGTCGATCTGCTCGTCGCAGTGCACGACATGCCAGAGGTTCAGCCGCGAGCACAGCTCGAGGTCGCGCGGCTCGAAGCAGCCCTCGAGCAGCAGCACCGGGCCGCGCCAGCCCAGGTCGCGCACCCGCTGCGCCTCGCTCAGGTCGAGCATCGCCAGGCCGTCGGCGCCGAGCAGGCCCGGCCAGATGCGCTCGATGCCATGCCCGTAGGCATTGGCCTTGATGACCGCCCACAGCCGGGCGTCGGGCGCGCGCCGGCGTGCGGCGGCCAGGTTGCGGGCGAGGGCGTCGGGATGGACGAGGGCTTCGATCGGACGGGGCATGATCGTCAGATTGTGCCAGCGCGATTCCGTGGCCGAGCGCGGGCAGGGGGCGTGCGCCCGGGCGTGCGTGCTATAACCGCGCCGCACCGGAGCAGCCAGGATCGCTGGCCGCGACGGGCCCGATTTCGCCGTCCCGTCACCCCCCAGATAGAGCAGCGCCGACCCTCCGGATGAAAAAAGGCTTCCACACCATCATGTCGGCGCAGTTCTTCAGCTCGCTGGCCGACAACGCCCTGTTCGTCGCCGCCGTGGAGCTGCTGCGCACCTCCGGCGCGCCCGAGTGGCAGCGTGCGGCCCTGGTGCCGATGTTCGCGCTGTTCTACGTCATCCTGGCGCCCTTCGTCGGCGCCTTCGCCGACGCGGTGCCCAAGGGGCGGGTGATGTTCGTCTCCAACACCATCAAGGTGCTGGGCTGCCTGCTGATGCTCTTCGGCACGCATCCGCTGGCGGCCTACGCGGTGGTCGGCCTGGGCGCGGCGGCCTACTCGCCGGCCAAGTACGGCATCCTCACCGAGCTGCTGCCGCCCTCGCAGCTGGTCAAGGCCAACGGCTGGATCGAGGGCCTGACCATCGGCTCGATCATCCTGGGCGTGCTGCTCGGCGGCCAGCTGATCGGCCCGCACATCGCGCCGTACCTGCTGGCGCTGGACCTGCCCGGCCTGGAGACCGGCATCGACACGCCCCCCGAGGCGGCGATCGCCTCGCTGGTGACGCTGTACGTGATCGCCTCGGTCTTCAATCTCTACATCCCGCGCACCGATGCGCCGCTGCAGCCGCTGCCGGCGCAGCCGCTGGCGCTGGTGCGCGACTTCTCCGACTGCAACAGCCGCCTGTGGGCCGACAAGCTCGGCCAGATCTCGCTGGCGACGACGACGCTGTTCTGGGGCGTGTCGGGCAACCTGCGCTACATCGTGCTGGCCTGGGCCGCCGCGGCGCTGGGCTACGGCACGACGCAGGCCTCCTCGCTGGTGGGGGTCGTGGCCATCGGCACGGCGGTGGGCGCGGTGGTGGCCTCGGCCATGATGAAGCTCGACCAGGCCACCCGGGTCATTCCGCTGGGCGTGGCCATGGGCCTGCTGGTGGTGCTGATGAACGTGATCGACAACGTCTGGGCGGCGGCACCCTTCCTGATGGTGCTCGGCGGCCTGGGCGGCTTCCTGGTGGTGCCGATGAACGCGCTGCTGCAGCACCGCGGCCACAACCTGATGGGGGCCGGCCGCTCGATCGCGGTGCAGAACTTCAACGAGCAGGCCTGCATCCTGGCGCTGGGCGCCTTCTACACCGGCATGACCCGCGGCGGCCTGTCGGCCTTCGGCGCGATCACCATCTTCGGCCTGCTGGTGGCCGGCACGATGGCGCTGATCGGGCGCTGGCACCAGCGCAATGCCGTGCGCGACCGCGACGAGGTCGAGCGGCTGCTGGCGCTGGCGCGCCAGGACGGCATGCACTGAGCGCTCAGGGCGCCCAGCTGGCGGGCGGCTCGTCGGCCGGTGGCAGCAGGCCGGTGGGCTGGAAGACCCGCTCGAAAGTCCGGTCGTGGCGGGCGAGCAGGTGCAGCAGCTCGTGCTCGTCGAACGGCGCGCTCAGAAAGGCGTCGCAGCCGGCGAAGGTGGCGCGGATGCGCTCGATGGCCGATCCCTCGGTGGCCAGCGCGATCACGGTGGGCCGCCGCTCGCCCTCGCGCACATGGCGGTGCAGGTGCCGACAGGCCTGGAAGCCGTGCGACCCGCCCTGGCCCACGCCCAGGAACACGAAGCCGTAGTCGATCTGCTGCGTCATCTGCTCGGCCTTCTCGGCCGAGCGGGTGAAGTGGACCCGGTAGCCCAGCGCGGAGAGCGTGTCGCGCAGCAGCCGGCTTTCGGCCGGGCTGCTGCTGACGACCAGGATGCGCTCGAGCCGCCAGTCGTTCTCGGACAGCACGGTGTTGCTGAAGCTGCTGCTGGAGTGGAAGTCCTGCACCTGGTGATCGGCCAGCGCGGCGGCGCGCGCCTGGTGCGATCCGGCGGGCAGTCGCAGGTCCGCGCCCGGACGGGCGGGACGGGTCTCGTGGAAGTCGCTGAGCTCGTCGAGACGCCGGCGCAGGCGATGGGCATCGATCGGTCGCGGCAGCTG